>JAYVJZ010000220.1:0-4875 GCA_043768865.1 Sphingobacteriales bacterium | reverse complement strand
CTGCTTTTATTTTATTTACAACAGCTGTTTTCATTAACTGCCCACCAATGTTCATAAAGCTAGCACGGGTAATGCTTGCAGGTAATGATTTTTTAAACTCCTCAAAATTGGTAAAATTATTTTGTTGGTAATGCTCCAACAAAGTAATCATGCCATAGTATTGTACTACTTCTTTAAATATTTTTATGCTCTGTGGTACTTTTATAATTTTTGTAACTCTATTGGTATTTTCTATTCCATTTGTAGTGGCTTCACCTTTCTCATTTACAACTAATTTTTCTAACATAGCCAACGCATCAAACACTTCATTGATGGTATCGGGTGCAAGATAATTGTAGGTGAGCAATTGTATTTTTTCTGTACGCTTGTCTCTGTCTGCATATTTCCATGCGTTGCGTTCTAGCGCATACATGTTGTACATAAACCAATAAGCAGGCATTATTACCAACTCATCTTTTGCTACATCATTACTTACTAAACTAAATGGTATGGTAACATTCATCTCCGCAGGAAAATCTCCTTTGGCAATAATGGTAAAAGATGCAAACTTGCTATTGTGTTTTAAGCTAACACAAAGCCCCGGCCAAAAGCCACGCCCTGCTTGTATTTCACCATCTGCGCCACGGCTATTGTGGTTGCTACCTATCGTAGCACCTGCTGCCATATTGCTTTGCCCCATAATTAAAGCAGCACACAAAAATGAATTGTTGTGATGCTGCTCGTGGTTTGGAAATATAAGAGAGTTCAATACCTCACAACAAGAAATGGTAGAGTTGTTACCCAAGTAAGAATTGATAAGCCTTGCACCATATTTTAGTTGTGAATGCGATGCCATAATAAAGCGGACTGCTTTTACGCCATAGAAAGCCCTGCAACCATATCCCACAATACCATTCACCAATTCGCAGCCTTCGCCTATTTGTGTTTTTCTTGCAGCATCACTATTTACGGTTACATTTTTTATTTTATTTGCACCTTTTAAATAAGCATCTGCACCTATCCATGTGTCTTTTATAATGCCACAATTTTTTATTACTGTACGCTCGCCTACCTTGCCATAGTAGCCTCGCTTTTCGTCTAATTCTTTTTGCGTAAATTCTTTAAACTTTTGCATCAACGCATCATCATCTCTATACTTGCTCCACAAATAAGCATCTCCGGGTAGCATGCCATTAAAAGGTAAAATACTTCTGCCACCATTTTCATTGCAAACTTCTACCCATGTTCTTATACTTTCTTTTTCGTCTTCTTTTAAAATACCATTACCAAATTTTGCATGGTCGGTACAGGCTAGTTCGTTTACGTTTGCCATCATTACATCGTTGCTAATAATATAATGACTCAAAAAATTCACATTGTCTATGCAAATATTATCGCCAAGGTCGCAGCTTATGATGGTGCTATTGTAAATGCCCACTGCCATTCTAAAATTATGAAACTCTCTGTAAAATGGCTGCAGCACACCTATGCGTACCAAGCCATAAAACTTACAATTTTTTATTAGCCCTGCAGTAAAATTTTCAGACACTTGTACATTGTTCCAATTGTCTGATGTGTTTCTGTTGTGTATGAGGGTATCTAATTCTAATGCGGTAAGGGCACGGTATTTTTTACCACCGTTTTGCATATTTCGTATGTGGTATTCTGTTTGTCCTTCGGGTATATATTTTGGGTCTATAAAGTTATAGCCTAGTTCTTCTACGGGGTGTGTTTTTATGATGTTCATTTAGGACAGTATTGAGTATTTAGTACTTAGTATTGAGACTAGAGACTTGAGGTTTTTAGTCTATTATTTTTGAAATGAAGTTAGTTTTTTATTATTCTTCTCCTGCTTTTGCTAGCATTATTTTTTCTATTACTTCGGTAATGCGAAAATTTGTGTTTCTCATTTTTTGTATCAAAGGTTTTATTGAAGATATTATACCTGATAATTTAGCATCTACAATTACACCCATTGTACCAATGATATTTAAGCCTAATTGTTGAGCAAATTTTCTCCCTTTTAAATCATCAATGATAAGTAGGCAATCATCATACTCTATTGCAAGTGCAATCGTACTAGCTTCACCTTTATCTACAGTATTTTCAATAATGGTTTGGTAATTTTTATCCGCAGGTTCTTTTATTTCAAACCAATGTGGCAAGTCTTTTCCAAATTCTAATTTAACGTCTGTGGTAGTTATAATTGTACCGTATAGTTTATGGAGTAAATCTAGTTCACCAATATTGTCAAGTAGAATTAAACAGCTAGTGTCAGAGATGATAACTTTTTGCATCTGATAAATCTTTTTCTAGTTCTTGTTCAGAATAATTAAATACAGATACATTATAATTGGCAAGCAGTTCCATAAAGGTTCTTTTGCTATAACCTGCTAGCTCAGCTGCTTGTCCTAATGAGAGCGACCCTTTTTCATACAGCCTAGCCGCCAAAAAAGTTTTGGCTTCTTTTTCGTCTATATCTAGCGAATCGGGAATTTCTAATGTTATTGTCTTCATTATTCAAATTTAAGTAAAAAGCCCCACCTATCCTTCCGCCAATCGGCGGAGAGAGAAATCTAGAAGATTATGCAATAGATGGATGTTATATTTTTGCGTTATTAATATTATTTTACTACTAAATAAATATAGCTTTTCTAGAAGTGATAATCCACTCTTTGAAAACTAAAGATACTCTAAAGTATTGGAGTCTCAAAAGTCCCCCCTGCGGGGGATTTAGGGGGCTTCTACGCTTCTATAAAAGATGAATAATGGTATGCCGTACAAGTGAGTGACACAACGATGTTGCCCATAGCTGTGTTTTAGCTCGGGCAAAAAAAGCAAGGCTTTTTTGCCCGAAAATAAACCTCACCCCCGCCTCTCTTCCGCAAAAGAGCGGAACAGGCGACAGAGAGGAGCCACTCTCCGAAAATTTAAAAGAACTTTAAAGTATTGAAGCCCGGAAGTCCCCCTGTGGGGGATTTAGGGGGCTACTCCACCGTAACACTCTTCGCCAAGTTTCTCGGTTTATCTACATCAATACCTTTTGCAATGCCTGTAAAATACGACAGTAATTGCAATGGTATAACGCTAATGATTGGTGCTATCAATTCATCGGCGGTTGGTATTACAATGCAGTCGTTGCTTAGGGTTGGGCTTATGTCGTCGCCTTCGGTAATGATGGAAATAATTTGCCCTTTGCGGGCTTTTATTTCTTGCATGTTGCTCACAATTTTTTCGTGGTACGAATCTTTTGTAGCAATAAAAACCACGGGTAAATTTTCATCTACCAATGCAATTGGGCCATGCTTCATTTCTGCCGCAGGGTAGCCCTCGGCATGTATGTAAGAAATTTCTTTTAGCTTAAGCGCACCTTCCAATGCAATGGGGAAATTATACCCACGTCCTAAAAATAAAAAGTCGTGCGCATCTTTATATTTTAATGCAATGGCTTTTATAGCATCTGCTTGTTTTAATATGCTTTCTACTTTATCAGGCACAGCAGCAAGCTCTGTAAGCAAGAGTAGGTAACGCTCTTGGGTGATGGTGCCTTTTTGTATCGCTATGCGAAGCGCCATCATTATCAATACCGCAAGCTGCCCTGTAAATGCTTTTGTAGATGCTACACCAATTTCGTGGCCTGCATGTGTGTATGCACCTGCGTGGCTTATGCGTGCAATAGATGAGCCCACGGCATTCACTACACCAAAAATAAATGCACCATTTTCTTTTGCTTTTTCTAGGGCTACCAATGTATCCGCCGTTTCGCCACTTTGCGAAATAGCAATAATAACATCGCCTTTATTTACAATCGGATTACGATATCTAAACTCCGATGCATATTCAACTTCCACCGGTATGCGGCACAGCTCTTCAATAATATACTCTGCCACCAAACCCGCATGCCAACTCGTTCCGCAAGCCACAATCATGATGCGGTCGGCATTTTTTATTTGTTCTATGTTGTCGTCAATGCCCGCCATTGTTATGGTTCCTGCATCTGCATGCAAGCGCCCACGCAAGCAATCTTGTATGGTACTTGGTTGCTCATATATTTCTTTGAGCATAAAATGGTCGTAGCCACCTTTTTCAATTGCAGCTAGTTCCATATCCA
The DNA here is from genome assembly GCA_043768865.1 of Sphingobacteriales bacterium. GTDB lineage: Bacteria > Bacteroidota > Bacteroidia > Chitinophagales > JAYVJZ01 > JAYVJZ01. The sequence continues at coordinate 785 of JAYVJZ010000220.1, read as the reverse complement.
ATTTTGTAATGAAAGGTGTTACTTTTTCATTGCCAATATTTTTAAGTATCAATTCATTTGGTCGTACGATTGCCAACTCATAATCGTTTACATACACAACCTCTTTTGTGTATTCAATGATTGGTGATGCATCGCTTGCTAAAAAATGCTCACCCTTGCCAATGCCAATAACGAGTGGGCTTCCCTTGCGTGCCGCAATAATCGTTTCAGGGTCTTGCTCATCCAACAATAAAATGCAATATGCACCCGTAATTCTTTTTAGTGCAATACGCACCGCTTCTTCCAACGTGCAATTATTATTGAGTAAAATATCTTCAATAAAATTGAGCAACACTTCCGTATCGGTATCACTTGTAAACGTATAATTTTTGCTAAGCAATTCTTTTTTTAGCTGCGCATAATTTTCAATAATACCATTGTGTATCATGCTCAGCCTACCCGTGCTACTCGTGTGTGGGTGACTATTTCTATCGCTAGGCTCGCCATGTGTAGCCCAACGGGTATGCCCAATGCCTATATGTGCATGCACATTTACACCCACAAGGCTCTCCTCAAGCTCCGCCACTTTACCTTTCTTTTTATATACATCTAGCTTGCCATCGTGCAGCAAAGCCACGCCGCTACTGTCATAGCCTCTGTATTCCAATCGTTTAAGCCCTTTTAAAATAATGGGATATGCCTCCCTTGGGCCTGTATAACCTACAATTCCACACATAATTTTTATATTATTTTGGGTGCAATATAAATGAAAAATAGGGAGGTTTATAGGTAAAAGCGCTTATTAA
>JAYVJZ010000219.1:0-2779 GCA_043768865.1 Sphingobacteriales bacterium | reverse complement strand
GATGTAGAATATGATGAAGTGCGAGATGTACTATTGAAAACAAAAATCAGATTAGATGGTAGAAAAACAGATGAAATACGTCCGATTTGGATAGAACCGAATTATATACCTTCTGCACACGGTTCAGCGGTGTTCACTCGTGGCGAAACACAAAGCCTAACAACGGCTACGCTAGGCACTAAGGACGACGAACAATTGATAGACAATGCACTTGATGAATATTTTTCTAAATTTATATTGCATTACAATTTTCCTGCCTACTCAACGGGTGAAATAAAACCACAAAGAGGACCGGGACGACGTGAGGTAGGACACGGCAATCTAGCTATGCGTTCATTGAAAAAAATGTTGCCTGACATGACCGAATTCCCCTACACAATAAGGGTGGTATCTGATATATTAGAATCAAATGGGTCGAGCTCGATGGCTACAGTTTGTGCTGGTTCGTTGGCGTTGTTTGATGCTGGTGTAGCATTGAAAGCTCCAATCTCAGGTATTGCGATGGGCTTGGTGATGAACAAAGCGGGCGAATATGCGATATTGTCAGATATATTAGGAGATGAGGATCATTTAGGAGATATGGACTTTAAAGTTACAGGTACAGAAAAAGGAATATGTGCTTGCCAAATGGATATAAAAGTAGATGGATTGAGCTACGAAGTACTCGGTGCTGCGTTAGCACAGGCGCGTGCAGGTCGCTTGCACATACTTTCAAAAATGAACGAAGTATTGCCTACACATCGTGCTCAATACAAATCAATGGTTCCAAAAGTAGAAACGTTAATCATTGATAGTGAGTTCATTGGAATGATAATTGGACCTAAAGGTGCAAATATTAAAGAGATGCAAGCTACCTCTGGTTGTGTTATTGAAATAGAAGAAAATCCTGCGGCTAAGAAAGGAATTGTAAAAATATTCTCTAGCGACCAAAGTGCTATTGATATGGTTGCTAATAAAATAAAAGGGATGACTACGGTGCCGGTTATAGGTGAGGATTATGACGGTACAGTGAAAACTATAATGCCTTATGGTGCTTTTGTAGAGTATCTGCCTGGCAAAGAGGGGTTACTTCACATCTCAGAGGTTGCTTGGAAACGTCTAGAAAACTTAGACGGTATAATGAAAGAAGGCGACAAGGTGCGCGTGAAGCTAACTGAAATAGACCAAAGAAGTGGCAAAGTGAAGCTTTCAGCTAAGGCTTTGATTGAGCGTCCGTCTTAAAAATACTTGCTAACCAATGCGTTAGATTCTACCAATTGCTATATTAAACATAATGGCAATTGGTTTTTTTTATTAAAAAGCGATTTTTGTCAATAAACGTTACTTTTTATATTAAACCGTTGATATAGTATTACAATTTAATCATGCATTTTTGTGTATGCAAAAATTAAAAATTACTAGCAAAACAGCAGAAGAGATTAAGACTTTGATTAAATCAAAAGAGAGCTACAAAATGTACTCTAGGCTTTTACGCATATTGCCATTAGCGATGGGCCAAAGTAGTAGAAAGGCTCAAAATTTACTCTTATTAAGCCACAATCAAATATGTATTTGGGCAAAGCGGTTTGAAAAAGATAGAATAGAAGGATAGCGAGACAAGCAGAAGGCAGGCAGGAAGCCAAGAATAGACGCAAAGCAACTTATATGGCTCGAGCAGTTGGTTTTAAATGAAAGCCCAACTAAATAAAATTTTAATACCGAAACATGAACTGCTTCTTTGTTAGTATAGGTTTTGTTTACAGAGTGTAACCTTACTTAATCTGATGATGCCGTATAAATTTATTAAAGTAGAAAATAGGACTAACTCATAAAAAAGGTAGGGGATTTTATGATGAGGCAGTTAAAAAAATGTGCGGAATTTGTTGAAAGTTAAAAAAAACGATACAAAAGTCCAAACAATGATGTTACTATTTTTGAAGATAAATGTAGCCTAAGTTGCACATCATCAGCAATTTATAAATTAAGCAAAAAGGGCTTCAGCCACCAATTGAGCAAAAAAGACAGAGAAAGGAGTACACTTTTTGGAGCAGTCAGTCGAATTAGCGGAGCAGTTATCGCTCAAAAATCCAAAAAAATCCAAAAAAATTTACAGGCTTGTGCAACAGTCTTAAATCCAACAATGATTGAACTTATCTATTTACCAGTATATAGCTCTGATTTTTAATAGTGTAGAATATTAAATCATTAGTCGAACGAATGATTGATTTTTGGAAAATGTTCTCTCAATATCAAAACAGAATGTGTTTATTCCTAAATTATGTACTATTCATATTTCATTTTAATGTAAGTAAAATAATAAGAACAACCATCATAAAACATTCAGCATATTTCCAATATTTATTCAAATATAAGTTTGCTTTGATTGTCAATAGATTCAGTGTTTATAGGCTTTTGGGCGTCGGGTGAGTTGGTGATTTTATGCTGCTTATAAATAACATTAGATACGACGTGCGACTGAAAATCGGTATTTTGGGATTGATTGATTATAGTATTTATTTGTTGAAATGAGGCTCCTGCGTCGAGCCAGGTTGCATAATCTTCAGCAGATACTACTACGGGCATTCGCAGTTTGGAGTTGTGAATGTCTTGCATGAAGGCATTAGCGGTGGTAGTTAGCATTGTAAAAGATTGTATCAGCTGACCTGTGGCGGGTTTGCAATGTTGCCAAAGTCCTGCAAATGCAAACAATATATGATTTTTTAAGGAAATAAAATGCGTTTGTTTGTTATTAGAACCTAGCTCTTTGCTTTCATAAAACCCATTTGCAATTATAAGACAA
>JAYVJZ010000218.1:0-5475 GCA_043768865.1 Sphingobacteriales bacterium | reverse complement strand
ATAAACTTTGACCCGTATAGCTATACTCGTATGCCTAAGTGGTCGGTTGGTAGTATTGGCAAGGCAAATGTGCCGTGTGTGATTGCTGATTATGGCGAGGTTGAGGTGCTGACTAGGAGGGAATTGCAGCCGATAGGATACACCTACAATGAAGCAACTGATAAGTGGAATATTAGCGAAACAGCGGCGGATTTTATATTCACAAATGAACAAATATTGAATTTCGATTTGCCCGGCACATTGAAGGTAATTTGCCATTATAAATTATGGTTTAATGTAGCTGATAAGACAAAATGTTTTCCGTTTTTTCATTTCAATGATTACCTGCGTTCTGTTAATAAATCGTCTATTTGCAATTTTATCTTGATTGATGACAAAACGTTAATGGCAGAAACGAAATTATTTTTTAATCAAATACAAGGATTAATAGATGACAAAACGATAGTTTGGGTTTTTGAAACGGACAATCAACACGCTATGCCTGCATTGCGTAGAATGTTTTTGGAAATGAAAAGCAACAATATGCTTCAACCAATTGTGGTCAAACGTGCGTATGAGTTGAAGGTGAATGATCGGTTGTTGCTTTATAGTGCTATTGACTTGGGTGCGCTGCTGCTCGACGGCATGGGCGACGGAGTCTGGCTTACTAACCTCTACAGCGATAAGGAGTTTATCAATCGTACGTGTTTCAATGTGTTGCAGGCGAGCCGCACACGCACGAGCAAAACTGAATATATCTCATGTCCATCTTGTGGGCGAACGTTATTTGATTTGCAAGAGACTACAGCGGCTATCAGGGCACGTACGTCGCATCTCAAAGGGGTAAAAATCGCAATTATGGGGTGTATAGTCAATGGGCCGGGCGAGATGGCAGACGCCGATTTTGGGTATGTAGGCAGTGGAGTTGGCAAAATAACATTATACAAAGGCAAAGAGGTAGTCAAACGACAACTCGATAGCACTGTGGCAGTAGATGAGCTCATACAATTAATCAAAGAAAGCGGTGCGTGGGTAGATGAAAAATCATAAAATCCATTCAGCTGTAAATTACAAAATTATAATGGTTTGATGAATGTTTGGAGCTGGAATACTTCAGTTTTCAACCAACCGCAGTTCGAATAAAAAGACACTGTTTCATATTGATTATCGGTCATCAATACTATCTGCCTAACAGTTTTAAAATACTCTAAAAACAGGTCTAGCATTGATTTTCCAACGCCTTGACGGTGGTATTGTTTGAGTACGATTACATCTTGTACGAATACAATAGTCGCGTTGTCACCTACGGCACGGAGCGCTCCTATGAGTTGCTCGTTGTGCCAAGCAGTTAGTACAAAAAGTGAATTTTGGAAAGCTACTTCTAGTAAGGCTTCGTCAGCGGTATATACAGTCCACTCTGCATCTTTATAAAGTTTCATTAATTGAGGCATAGCAGGCATCACACCAATTTTATATTCAATTTCGTTCATTTTTTGACGGGTAAAGTAGCTGTTGTTTTAACTACATTTTTTTCAAAGTTACGTGTATTGCAGTACATACTGTTTTATTTGTTTGAAGTAGGCTACTTTTTATTGCTATTTCAAGCAAAACAAATGGATTAATAAACTAAAAAAATACTGTAAGACCAACGCTGTGGAGGCATTTGAAGGCTTGAAGGGAGTTTTATTAAAATTTGCATTTTTACTCAATGCCACACAGTTGGTATATTATGTTGATGATAATAACATTTATGTCAAAAAATAGGTAACTTTTTATTAAAAATTATGAGCACTTTTGATTGTGTTTGCTTAATATCTCAGCCTACCTATCTCAAAATAACATTTCAAATTATAGTAAACACTCAAACTAAATTGATTCTTGTGATGTTGCCCAGAGTGATTTAAAGAATTTAGCTGGAGTATAAAATGAATGTAATTATAAACTTATAATATGGAAATATGATTTTTTCAACCACTTTATATATTGTAAATTCGCAGTACCATTTTAACCATATAAAAAAAAATTGTATGAACGATATATTTAAAAAATTAGATACCTCAAATAGCCCACTTGGCAAATTTGGGTACGGTTATTTTACCTTTCCAAAATTAGATGGCAACATAGCACCTCGCATGGATTTCCAAGGTCGTAAGCGAATTATTTGGTCATTGAATAATTATTTAGGATTGGCCAACCACCCCGAGGTACGCAAAGCCGATGAGGAGGGCGCTCGCGATTATGGCATGGCGTACCCTATGGGTAGCAGGATGCTGACAGGCAATAGTAATTATCATGAACAACTAGAAAAAGGGCTGGCAGAACATGTTGGAAAGCAAGCAGCGTTTTTGCAAAATTTTGGGTATCAAGGCATGGTTTCATTAGTACAAACGCTAGTGAACAGGCACGATGTGATTGTGTATGATGCGGAGAGTCATGCGTGTATAGTTGATGGGCTACAATTGCACCTCGGCAAGCGTTTTGTATATGCACACAACGACATAGAGAGCTTAGAAAAGATGTTAAAAAAAGCGAACGAAATCGTAAAAAATACGAGTGGCGGAATATTAGTAATTACAGAGGGAGTGTTCGGGATGGCTGGCGATCAAGGCAAATTAAAAGAAATAGTAAACCTGAAATCTACTTACAATTTTAGGTTGTTAGTAGATGATGCTCATGGCTACGGCACTATGGGGGACACGGGGGCAGGCACGGGTGAGCATCAAGGTTGCCAAGACGAAATAGACATCTACTTTTCAACATTTGCAAAAAGTATGGCGTCTATAGGTGCTTTTATAGCAGGCGACAAAAAAGTCATTGATTTTCTAAAATACAATTCACGCTCACAAATTTATGCCAAAAGCCTACCGATGCCGTTGGTAATTGGCAATTTGAAACGACTAGAACTATTGCGCACTCTGCCTTCGTTGCGTTCTAAATTATGGGAAAACGTTACTAAATTACAAAATGGGTTAAAAAACAGAGGGTTTGATATTGGCATAACCAATTCACCTGTAACACCTGTGTTTTTGAAGTGTAGTATCGAGCAAGCAGGTCAGTTGATCATCGACTTGCGAGAGAATTATACAATATTTTGCTCTGCAGTGTTGTACCCGGTCATCCCCAAAGGACAACTTATGCTTCGTATTATCCCCACCGCCGTGCACACAGATGAGGACATCAACGAAACCCTCGAAGCATTCACAGCAGTTAATAATAAACTACTTAATAATGAATATAACAACCCACAACTAGCAGCGATGTTTGATGCTATGTTGGCTTCTTGATAATAGTTACACTTGGTTAAATGAATAACATAATGTATATTTGTAAGGCGAACAATAGCCAATAACTTTATTAGTTTTTAATCAAAAGTTCGTTTTACTTTATATTTTTAGTTTCCAATTTTTATGTTTAAATATCAATCAGAATTACCAAAATTGCTCTATGCAGAATATGGTCGCAACGTACAGCAGATAGCCCATAACACGGTTTCAATAAGTGACGATGAACGCAGATCGCAAGCCGCTAATGCGTTGATAGAAATGATGGCCATGTTAGTTCCTAATTTAAAACAATCATTAGATTATAAAGAAAAATTGTGGAACCATTTATTTCACATGACCGATTATAAATTAAATGTACCCTGCCCTTATTCTATCACACCGCTCAACGAAATACACGTAACCAAAGCGGAGGTGCTAACGTATCCGGGTCGTGGCCCTAAAATCAAGCATTACGGTAAATATGTAGAATACATGGTTAGCAAGGCATTGAACACCGACGATGCAGAGAAAAAAGAAGCTTTTACAGAGATAATCGGTAATTTTATGAAAATGGTTTATAAAAATTGGAATAACGAAACGGTTACTGACGAGCAGATAGTGGTGGACTTGAAAATAATGAGCGGTGGCGTACTTGATGTTTCAAACTCAAAACTTGATTTGTTGCACAGAAGCCACAATCAACATCGCAAACAACAATTAAACAAAAAAAACGCTCCTATCGGGCAACCAAGCAACATCAATACACAAAACAACAAAAATTTACAAAATACCTCTTCGCCGGGCTTGCCAGTAGCAGGTCAAGGCAAAAAGAAGTTTAAGAAATTTAAAAAAAGAAGCAATCCCGGCTTCTAAAATAGTTTTTTTATTACAAATCTAATTGCATTGAAAAAACTTTCATTAAGCACCCTATTTCTTACAGTTTTTATAGACATGCTCGGCATTGGTATCGCCATACCAATCACCACGCCGTTGATATTAAATCCAGCCAATGCCATGCTGCCCTTAGATTGGAGCGATGCCAATCGAACTATCCTATTGGGTTGGCTGATAGCGTCTTTTTCGATTGCAGCATTTTTTGGAGGCCCCATACTCGGTGCTTTGAGCGATAAGCACGGGCGCAAAAAGATACTCTCCCTATCGCTTATTGGAACGCTGCTAGGCTATATATTGTTCGCTATTGGCATCATGGAGAAGAACATATTTTTGCTTTTCGCATCGCGGATTTTAGACGGATTTTCGGCAGGCAACATCACTTGCGTTCAAAGTGCGATAGCCGATGTCAGCAAAGATGCCGCTACGAAGGCAAGAAATTTTGGTATTCTCGGTATGGCTTTTGGTCTTGGATTTATATTAGGGCCTTATATAGGTGCGAAGTTGGCTGACGCAAGCATTGTAAGCTGGTTTACGTATCAAATTCCGTTTTACTTTGCTGCCTTACTTTCATTAATTAATTTCGTGCAAGTGCAATTTTATTTTCATGAAACACTTGACAAACCCATAACACGGCCAATAAGTCTCACCACAGGTATAAGCAATTTATATCACGCCTTCAATGACAAACAATTGAGGTGGATGTTTATTACGTTCTTCTTGTACTATTTAGGGTTTAATTTTTATACACAATTTTTTACGGTATTTTTATTTAAAAAATTACATTTTAGCATAAGCGATATAGGAAATTATATGGCGTACGTTGGATTTTTGGTAGCGACAGCGCAAGGGTTGATAGTACGAAGGTTAGCCGGCAAATATAGCAATCAAACCATCATATACTATGCGTTGTTTGGCTTGTCGATAGCCTTGTTTTTAACTATATTTCCAACACATTGGTGGCAGTTGATCATCATAACACCATTGATGGCATTGTGCCAAGGTTCAGCTAGTGCTAACGTAACCACTATAGTGTCAATGAGCAGCAATGAGCAAGGCAAAATATTAGGTTTGAATAGTTCTATAGTAGCTGCATCAGCTGCCCTACCTCCATTGTTAGCAGGCTATTTTGATGCTATTAATATCCATTTGCCTTTGATTATATCTTCGATTTTAGTATTCAGTGCTTGGTACTTATTTACCGTTAAATTAAAACAAAAATTAACAACTGCAAGCCATTGATTTTTATACCAAATCGCTATCTAGCTGTTCTTTGTTTCCAAACATACTGTTTTTTAAATTGAGCCAACGTACCAATTATTACAATATAAAATACATGAAA
>JAYVJZ010000217.1:0-3961 GCA_043768865.1 Sphingobacteriales bacterium | reverse complement strand
CCTTATCAAGCTTACACAACTCCCACATCGGCAACTAAAAATCCGATTTATGAGTTTGATTTGACCCCTTATGCAGCAGTTAGAAACAACAAAGGTGCTGCTACGTCTGCATTAGCAGATTGCAACATCGTGCCCAATCCATACTATGCTTATTCAGCTTATGAAACAAGCGTTTTAGAAAACACAGTTTATCTAACTAACTTGCCTAACAAATGCAATATCACAATTTTCAATGCCGGGGGTGCAATTGTACGTAAATTCAACAGAAACGATAACAATGACGGTACTTCGGGCGGTGGAAGTAAAAATTTATTCTTAAATACCATTAAGTGGGATTTGCAAAATAATAGGGGCGTCCCAATATCATCTGGCATGTATTATATTCATATTGAAGGCGATGATTTAGGTGATCGTGTGCTAAAGTTTTTCGCAATTATGAAACCAACAGACCCAACAAGCTACTAATAAGTTATTCACCTTCGTATCACCTATCAATTAACACCAGAAATAAAAAGAATTATGAAAAAATATTTAGTATTAATAGCACTAGCATTTAGCTTCACAGGCAACTATGCAGGCAACAAAGACCGAGTAGGGCAGGCAGGAGCCTCAGAGTTGTTGATCAATCCGTGGGCACGTTCATCTGGCTGGGGAGGACTCAATCAGTCAATGGTTAAGGGTTTCGAATCAGCTCGTGTAAACGTTGCAGGCTTGGCTTTTGTTAATAAATTAGAAGTAGGGTTCTCACATTGCCTTTATTTCACAGGCACTAACACAACACTCAACACATTAGGTGCAGGCTTTGGCTTGGGTGAAGGCAATGGCACATTAGGTATCGATTTGATGTCTATCAATTTTGGTGAAATACCAATAACAACCACTGATGCACCTGACGATAACAACGGAACATTCAAACCTCAATTTATCTCAATAGGTGTATCGTATGCAAAAACTTTCTCAAACTCAATACACGGTGGCGTTACGTTGCGTGGCATAACCGAACGTATTTCCAACGTTGGAGCTACTGGCGTATGCTTCGATGCAGGCATACAATATGTAACAGGTCCCCAAGACAATCTCCACTTTGGTATAACATTGAAAAACGTTGGAACACCGATGAAATTCTCGGGAGACGGACTAGGCAACAGATCAGCAAACGAACAAAATACCTATACTATACAAACTTCTAATTTAATCCAAAAATTTGAATTGCCCTCTGTACTTTGCATTGGGTTAGGCTATGATTTGTTAATGGGAGATACGGACATCAAAACAAAAAGGCTGTCTTTTGCAGGTAATTACACTTCTAATTCATATACCTTAGATCAAGTTGGTATTGGGCTTGAATTTGCTCTACGTGAGAAGTTTATGATGCGTTTTGGGTATAATTATGAGCCTAATATACTCAATGAAGAAAAAAAGGGTAACGTGAATAACGGTCTCTCGGGTGGTGTAACGTTTGATATGCCTCTGAAAAAAGACGGCAACAAAATTGGAATTGATTATTCTTATAGAGCAACTACTATATTAGGAGGTTCTCATACATTGGGGCTGAGAATTACGCTTTAATTATAAAATTTTATTATATTTGCAAAACGTTCTTGCTCTTCAAAGCAAGAACGTTTTTTTATTTTTTATACAAATGGTGTTATTATCTATAGTAAACTTATAATTAGTAATAGTAATTAAAAATCATAACTACAACATGGCAGTACAATATTTTACTCCCGAGGGATTAGATAGGCTTAAAAAAGAATTACACGAATTGAAATCGAAAGGTCGCAGTGATATGGCCAAGCAAATAGCTGAAGCACGCGAAAAGGGAGATTTGTCAGAGAATGCCGAGTATGACGCTGCTAAAGAAGCGCAAGGTCTCATGGAAATGAAAATTTCGCAGCTCGAAGGTATGCTAGGTGATGCTCGAATATTAGACAAAGACCAAATGGACACAAGCAAGGTATCGGTGCTTTGTAAAGTGAGTGTTGATAATCTAACAACTAAAAAGGAATTTATATACATGTTAGTTTCTGAAAAAGAAGCCGATTTGAAAAGCGGACGTATCTCTGTTAATTCACCAATAGGAAGAGGCTTGTTAGGTAAAAAAGTTGGTGAAACTGCCGAAATAACTGTGCCTGCCGGTGTTTTGAAATTCAAAATAAAACACATAACTTTTTAGTTCATTTAGAGATTGTTGTCGTTGAAATTCAAATCGATGTGTGCTACAATTTGTTAAAATGGCATAAGTTAAATGTTTGCAAATGCTACTCTTATTATTTTTTTAAGTACAATCTTTTATTTTAGATTCTTATTATCGCCTGATGTAAATTTTTTTCTTTATTGAACGTGTATTTTATTTATTCTTGTAACGGTATAAAATACCATGCAGCACTTGTCAATCCTACTCATTGTTAGGTTTGATAAACAGCCTTTCAAGTATTATTATTTTTGCAAAACCGAAATACAATAGTTCGCGCAGTAGCTTTGTTATTATTTGTTTTTTTTAATCAATAGAACTAGATGAGTATTTTCACTAATTGATTATATTTTTTAGAATAATATGGTTCCGAAAAATAAACGGAATGATTCCTTTGTTAGTACTTTATACATCTAAACGCAGCGACTCATCGCCTTTTTGATAATCTATATACAGCATTAAAAACTGAAACATTTCATCTGTAGTTCGCATACTGTTCAACCGTTCTATTACATTTTTAGGTGGTTTGTTGGGGTTTAATAGGTTATTATTTGTATTATCAAATACAGCACTCACGGCTATTCTAGTGCCTTTGGGTAAACAAACAGCAGTTCTAAAAGTGTAATTGTATTGCCATCTAAAGTTCCACTTGGGAATTTTGATAAGGTTAATTTTTTTGCCATCGGGCAACACTGCCGTCGCATTCATAGATACGCCAATCAAGTGCAGATGAGGCACTAACGTAAGCAATGTAATAGGCTTTTGCAATGTATAATTTATAAAAAATGTATCTATCGTATTGGCTAAAATCACCAAAGGAGGGGTAACCGCTGCAACGCCAAGAGTGCCTAATTGCAACTCTTTAATCGGCCGCTCAGGAGGCATATTTTCAAAAAAAAATTCAAATGTAGTAGCATCAATTGTATCTTTTGAGCTTGGTCCATAGTGCATATCGTTTATATATAAACACGACTTTTTAGGAATCATAAACCCACCAATACCCGAAGGGTAATCAACCGATTGCATACCGGGTAGATAGTTGCAAACACTAGGTTGTAGCTCAGGGTAGGTGCCGTCGTCATTGAGCAAACCGAGCTGTTGATGAAGCGATACACTCTCATCATATAGTTGCTCATGATTCAACCAATGTTGCCCCTCTTCGATATTTTTTTTCTTACTGTCTTCAAATTTTACAAGATGAACATTCGCATGATGTAATAGTTTTTTGTTGCCGGGTTGTATATTTATTTTTCGTATAAATCGATTATTTTTCAAGGTAATAGGCAACTTCATAGCCACAAAGAAATCACGATTATTTCCTTGTATAGGTATTGGTTTAGTGAAACGTATAACCGTATCGGGCACTTCTTTTATAGCTATTTGTTTGTTGAATTTACTTGTGCTATCGCCCGGAAGCATATTAGAATTCACCCATTTTTTAATTATTTCTTTTTGCAAAAGGGTCAATTTTTTTTCACCCACAAAATGCGAAAACGAAGTGTCAGCAGGCCACGGTGGCATATATCCCGATTCAATCACATTCACTATAGTTTTGCCTTTACGTCGTACTTCTTGGTAATTGGTCAATGCAAAAGGAGCTGACTCATTTGCCTGATGACAGGGTGTGCAGGTAGCAAATATAATTGGTGCTACATGTTCGCTAAACGTTATTATATCGGGTACTTTGTTGGTGTTTGATGTGCAACATACCAAGGCTTGCACAATAAATACAAGTAGGCTTGTTATAGTAATTAGAGTTTTCAATAG
>JAYVJZ010000216.1:0-2689 GCA_043768865.1 Sphingobacteriales bacterium | reverse complement strand
TATCAAGCGTTTCATTAAAAAAAGTTTCTTCTTTGCTTATTGTATATAGCGAAGGATATTTGAAAGTAAAAGGGCAATCGGGGTCGTCATACCAAATATAATTTTTTGTAGGCAATACAACTCTTGGGTAAGACTTGGGTTTGGCAGTATAGGTGGGTTCGCAAGCTGATATAGCGAGCATCAAAATGAACATTAAAATGAAACCTAATCGCATCGAAAGTAGAAATCTAATATAGTAAGAGTTAATAAAAAACAACTCGTATTTCTAAATCTAGAAACACGAGTTGTAGTATTGATTTTAGTAAAATATCAAAAAGAAAAATTAATGTATTACTTGCATACGTCCTGCTTGACTCACTATACCTGCACCCACGAGGCGATACACGTACAATCCTGCGGCTAAATGTTTTGTATTAATAAGATGATTTTCTCCTGCTTGAACGCCATTTTTATAAACCAATTTACCCATTGCATCTATTACTTCTACACTACAACCCAACCCTACCGTAGCATCTATAGCTATGGTAGTAGAGGCGTCGCAGGGATTAGGAATGTTGTTATTTATGCTCATCAACACTTCATCGTCATCTAAAGTCGATATAACTGCACCGCACAGTGCGTCGCCGTCTGCAAAGAAGAAATCGTGTACATTTTTAATAATCGAATTTGCATTTGTTTGTGTAAACATCTCCATACCGGGAGCTATATAAACCGTTCTATTTGCCGCTACATCTGTACTTCTAACCCCTGCTATTTTAGTACCCGAATTGTAATTGAATATCGCTGTACCACCTGCTTCTAATCCTAACTCATCAGGAAAAAACGATGCCGCACCATAGTAGGGAGATATCGTCATTGGCGATAGCCCAACAGTGGTAGGGTCTGTAGCACCTACGGTTAGTTGATTGTTAGCGGCTGAGCCGTCAGCTACATAATTTACTTTCATAGTATTTTTTAAAAATGCGGCCTGGGCAGGTGTTCCATTGCCAAGTCCAGTAGTTTCAAACACATCCCAACATACATCTTGTCCAGCTATAAAAAGACAGCGACCTCCTGCATTTACAAACGTTGTAAGCTCTGTTATCAACTCATCATCAAAAGATGGAAACGTCCAACCTATATTATAATAAATCGCCTTTACGTTAGTCAAAGCATTGGCTTTGCTCAATTTAGTTATTGCTATACGATCTCCTTTAGCAGAGCAAGTGGCGCCTGCTGCTTGCAGGGCAGTAGTATAAACTGCAGAAAAATCATCCGCCGATCCGCCCGAACCGTCACCAAGTCCATTGCTATTGCTCATCACCAATTCCTTAACATTGGCTATCATATAATAATTATTTACTTGATTGTCATACGTAGGATCGTCTAAATTTTGAACAATCATTTTAATTGTAACTACCGCAGGAGTAAGCCCCGGCGTAATCGTTATCACCATAGGCGATGAAGACAAACCTGCTGATGCGACATCGATAGAATCTGCTACAACGGTGGAATTATAATTAAAACTTTTACTCCAATCGCTTGGCATATTCAATGCTTCTAACTTGATACGAAAGTTGCCTGAGGTAGTCCCTAAATTTGTAAAATTACAATTGAAAGCAGAGGCTGTTGCACCTCCTAGCAATGCCATATTAGTAGAAGTATTAGTCAACTCATACTTTGGCGAAAATGTCGAACCGCAATTAATTACCTCTTTAGTTGTCGTATTTTGTACCCAAGCTATTACATAAACTGAGTCTAAATCCCATGCCCCTGGAACGGTATAAGTATATGGTGAAGACGCTGAACTTCCTACTGCTGCTGCTGCGAAAGGAGTGCCATTTGGAGCAGTTAGAAAATCACGAAATACATTCAAAAAACGTTTCTCGCCATTACTACCCGGTGCAATTGCATAAGTAACTGAACGTTCTACAACCGCGGCATACAGTACATAGCTACCCATTGGCAACGCTCCTTCTGTTTTAACATCAATGCTTACGTTGCGTGTGGCACCAACTGTAGTTTCACTTACCCCAACTCGCAACGGCGAAGTTGAGCTTGACAAATCATCAATTAATGTTTGGGTAATGCCTGCAGGACCACCCTCCCACTTATTACCTAACACATCAGCTTGTGGCACACCCGATACGTTGTAATACGCAACACGCTCAGCTACATCAGCTGGATTCAAGGCATTCATCGGATCTACGCCAGGCCATGACGTATGGTATGAAATATGACAAACATTGCCTTCGTTTTCATCTAAAATAGAAGATTCAAAAATTGGATTTTGAGATGCACAAGGGGCACAACTTGCCTGCGTAAAATGCTCTATTAACACCGTTCTACGGGCTTGTGAAAATGCCATTGAAGTGAACACAACAAATAGTAAAGTAAAAAATGTTTTCATGCTTTTAAAAAATTTAATAAAATTATTAAGTAAGAATATAATTAGTATAACAAAAAATAAAAATACGTCAAATAATTGATAAAAAAAATAAAACGTATGGCATAATAATAAAATATTTGTGGTTATTTTGAAATATGACTACATTTGAAAAAGTAAAATTTGATAGTACAAATTTGATAATCTAAAAGCTAATTACTTAACTATGATAGCACGACCTTTCAATATTAAACAGTGGCTAGACACGCATCGTGACGAACTGAAACCTCCTGTTGCAAACAAAAATTTCTATCCCGAGGGTAC
>JAYVJZ010000215.1:0-2394 GCA_043768865.1 Sphingobacteriales bacterium | reverse complement strand
AAAAACACGCTCCCTAACCGCTGGTACTTTAGAGTACTAATTTTTTATGGCTCCAATGACTCCCGTATTGTCCGATAAATATCTAATAAACTAATTTTTTAAACTAAGTTTGTGAGTTTCTAAAGCCGCTAATAGACCATCAAATTCTCGCAAGGTAGAACCCAACAGTTACTAATTTAAATCGAAAGCACCTCTTCCTAATTACACCTATGACTGCAGGATATTTGTCGCTGCTTAGTCTGACGGGAAACAAGGCGCCGTCATTTAATTATGAATGTGAAGATGTGAACCCCAAGCATATTATGAAGCATCTGTCACAAGTGTTGCTGTAATTAGAAACGACGTTTCTGGTGGATACCACGATTTTCCGATACAACTTTCTGGAACAACCGCCCAAAACTATTCCAACTCATTTAACGATTTATTAGTAAGCTTAATCGACACTGCCCGCCATCCTGGCTGTGAATTTAAATCCGCATACAATTGTAATAAATGAAACATTGCCGTAGGTATTGCCAATGCTGTACTTTGTAAATAACCGACAATCTTCGCTAATTACTTTT
The DNA here is from genome assembly GCA_043768865.1 of Sphingobacteriales bacterium. Taxonomy (GTDB): domain Bacteria; phylum Bacteroidota; class Bacteroidia; order Chitinophagales; family JAYVJZ01; genus JAYVJZ01. The sequence goes on along the minus strand of JAYVJZ010000215.1, from coordinate 1,831 downwards.
TGTTGACAATACGCCTATTTTACTTGGCACTTCTCAATAACTAATGACACTTGGTACGTAACTTTTATTTTTACTTATCAGTTAGCAAAAATAATTTTTTACTTACATCGAGATTGAAACCTAAATGCTTAATCAACGTAGTCGGTACCACTATCGATTTAGTAAGATGAAAAAATACAGCTAGCCTATGCAGCATATCAATGGTACATAACGCAAACAACGTAGTTTTATCGTAACCCTGTTCTCCCCCTAACATATCATCTATAAAAGCCGACATAAATTTATCCACCAGCATATGATTATAACTTTTAATCATAAATCTATCGCCTACAATATTGATTGGGTTGCGTAACGCATTTACTATTTGTTTCATAAACTTAGTAAAAACTCCTGGAGAGGGTGCCCAACCAAAAGGCAACCCAACACACTTGTAGCAATGGCTATCTATTTTGAACATGAAATATTTTTACAGCTCAGGTGCGATTGCTAAGTGATGGTAAGCATCCGATATGTCAATACTAAACATGTGTGTTATACTTTTTGACGCGTATCTAAGCGTAGACAAATTTTCAAACTATACTGTAGGGTAATCGAAAAACTAATTTACAAATTTTAAGTCTATCACTAATCTATAGCCACCACTATTTTTTGCGACGAAGAATGATCTAGATACATGTTAATCTTAATACTTAGGTGGTGGTATTTCTACAATTGCTCCCGATTAAATATAGTGATCACGTAAATTTTTCCTCCAGTACTCCAGTTGGCCCTACGTATGTTCCAATTAATGTTGGAAAAAACGAGGAATATATTGTTAAGGTTCAAAATAAACTCCATTTTGTATCCAATCCAGTACAAATTGCGCACTACCTAATTCTCGCCAAGCCTCGATGTTATCTCGCACTTTTTGATGTAATGGTATTGCATGATTTACACTAGCTGAATCCAAATATGATGTAGCTAAATTTATGTTAAACTTTTTCATTACCGCTTTCATACTTTAAATATCAGTAACCGACTTTAGTTAATTTTACAATTATACGCCTGGCAGTTCGTGGTGTGCAACAGGTGCACCCCAACCTACTTCACAAAATTCATCATCATGCGCAACGGTAAATTAATTCTAATTTAAATCATGAAAAATATCCTAGCCTTTATGTACTAATTTATCATACAGTTACCTATAATCTTGATCAAATACTTACTCATTGTAACGCTACTACCACGGTTAAGCTGTAACTATCATATTTCCGTCGATGTTATTGATCCAAAGACACCAATAAATTAAAATTAGGAACAAACATTATACTACCTTAGCTTCACTGTTTGCTCCCCTAAGCCTAGGTGTTGGCTCGTGCGCTGCTTTACCCGCCGTGAACCTGTGGGTTGTAGTTTTGATAAAACTTGGGTTAGCTGTAAGTGTTTGGAAAATTTCTATTTCTTTTATCAAATTAATTGCTGTAATGTGACTAGTTTGGGTAACCCGAATAGTTTGACTGATAAGGCGAGTTGTTCATGCTTTTACCGCCCCAATTTGTCTTACCAAATTTGTTCGACCTACCTCCAAACTGATAAGTGTTCCTAGCCGACTAATTACCTTTGTTTTTAAGCCTTTCACTTACTTGTTTGGCTGCAATGGTAGCAGCCTTGTCTTCGATGTCCTTGTCTTCTTCGTCCATCAAAAGAGCCGACAATTTTCTGTTGTATTTTACTGCTGCAATTCTTCTTGTAGCTTCGTTCTCGCTGCCGAATTATACCACCTGAACCATCCTTTTAGAACAAGACTGCACTTATGACCATAAGTTTTATGCAATTAATGCCAAGGAAACAC
>JAYVJZ010000214.1:0-10327 GCA_043768865.1 Sphingobacteriales bacterium | reverse complement strand
AACAATCAAGCATATATGTCCACATAAAACAATATTTTGAGGGTCAGTATTATTATTTTATGTTTGCAATAGAAATGAGTTGTGCAACAAGGACAGGGGATAGCCGATTTGATTTTTGTGATATTTGGCTAAATTAGAATTGTTAGGACTAAACAAAATTTCAGAATTAATATCTCTGCTCGCAATCCATTCTGCCGCGCGGTTGCAGGCCACACAATCACCGTCTATAAAGAGTATATATTTTTTCATTGATGTACAAATTTACAATTTTAACGGTATCAAAAAATTATATGTGATTGTTATTTTTTTGATACTAAAAGGTGTCGATTACGTATTTTTGCAATCAACAATTTATGCTTATAAAATGCAAAAAACAGCTTTACCATCAGGCACTCGCGATTTCACTCCTACAATTTTAAATAGGCGAAAATTTATTATTGCTACCATAGAAAAACAGTACCTTCTCAATGGGTTTGACGCCATTGAAACGCCAGCTATGGAGCTGCTTTCTACCTTGACAGGCAAGTATGGTGAGGAAGGCGATCAATTGTTATTTAAAATAGTAAATTCACGCCTGCATGAGCATAAAAACAAGGCGCTTTTATTGACCGAGTTTACTCAAACCTTAGCCCAATCGTATAACTCTGAAATTCTTACTGAGCGTGCCTTGCGCTATGATTTAACGATCCCTTTTGCACGCTATGTAGCAATGAACAGAAACGACATTTCCTTGCCATTCAAACGATATCAAATACAGCCTGTTTGGCGTGCTGATCGGCCTCAAAAAGGGCGTTACCGTGAGTTCTATCAATGCGATGCAGATATTATAGGTAGCGACAGTTTGCTCAATGAAGTTACGCTTTTAACTATCATTGATACGGTGTTTAGTAATCTCAACCTCAACGTAACTGTTAAGCTCAACAACCGCAAACTACTTCAAGGTATTTGTGATTGGTTAGAAATAAATGAACATTTTGTTGGACTTACTGTAGCTATCGATAAGTGGGACAAGGTCGGTGCGGAGGGCGTAGCTGCTGAGCTGACTAAACTATCGATTGAAGAAAATAAAATTATTCGGTTGCTCAATCTGTTGAGTAAAAAAGGTACTAACATAGAACTTTTAGATTATTTATCAGCTTCTTGTAGCGGCAATGAATTGGTAAAAAATGGGGTGTCAGAATTGCGTTTTATTTTTGATACAGTGGGTGATAAAATCCCGCAACTTCAGTTAGATTTAACCTTAGCTAGGGGGTTGAATTATTACACAGGATGCATAGTAGAAGTTGTAACAAATGACACGAATTATGGAAGTATTTTAGGAGGTGGAAGATATGATAATCTAGTTGGAAACTTCGGTTGGCAGGGAGTTTCAGGGGTTGGTATTTCATTTGGCATCGATAGAATATACGACGCTATGCTTGATCTGAATTTGTTTGATAAAACAGTAACTTCACTGCCTAAAACAATGCTCGTACAAACAGATAATAACCTAAATTTAATATTAAAACTTCAAAAATTATTACACCAAAATAACGTAATTTGTTATGTATATCCTGATGCCAAAAAAATGGAAAAACAATTAGAGTATGCAAATAAAAATAATTTTGATTTTGTGATTATTAGTAAAGATACAACAATAGCCGACCCCACTTTTATCATAAAAAACATGAAAACCGGCGTTCAAACCCCACTAGAATTTAGCAACTTGCAACTGATATTAGCAACTATTAGTATTTAATAATGCTTATTGATATACAAATCAGTACTTTTGTTTTTTAATAATTAAATTATATGTATGAAATTTGTGTATTCTATTTTATTTTGCCTCCTTATTGGTTCAACAAATGCCCAAAGCACTTTGCCAAATCTCGGTTTTGAAACCTGGACATCTTCACCCGAAAACCTAAGCACTCCGTGGGCCACACTCAATGGTTTGAGTACTGTTTTTGCACCCCTAACAACCACCAAAACCACCGATGCTCACAGCGGTTCGTTTGCTGCTAAACTAGAAACTAAATTATATTCTGGTTTGCTGCTTTCTGGGCTCGCAGCCACAGGCAATTTTTCTCTTAGCATCATCGATCCGTCTAGTTCATTGAAAACTGGCAAGCCCTTCGATGGCAGACCCGATAGCCTCGCAGGTTGGACCAAATATACTTCAGTAGCAAGCGATAGTGCTATCGTAGTGTTGATGTTGTCTAAATGGAACTCGGTTACTAACAATCGGGACACTATAGGAACGGCAGTTTATACGCTGTATAATACCACTTCTAACTATGCTCGTTTTAGTCAAGCCGTTGATTATGTTAGTGTTTTAACCCCTGATAGCATTGTAATTATCAGCACATCGAGTGCTGGTGGCGGCCTCGACCCTGCCGTTGGGTCGGTCGGCAGTACGCTCTATATAGATGATTTTCAGTTGATTTACAACACAAGTAGTTTGTTTGATGTTGAAGAAAATTATACATATTATCAACTCGAAAATACACTATTTTTTAATCAATTGTTAGATGGTATTGTTTCGATTTATTCAGCTACAGGTGCTTATATCAGGCAGTTAGAGGTTACAGCAGCGAGCTCTATTACCCTAGCTGATTTGCCGCCTGCAGTTTATTTCATAAGAATTAATAATTCTACAGCAATCAAGGCTGTTGTGCGATAATATCAAATACAAATAGCAATTTAATAAAAAAACCGCATAATTTTAAAAAAATTATGCGGTTTTTTTGTACCATTTTTTTGTTTTAATTCGCCATTTCACTCATGAATTTTATACGCATAAGTTGTAATTCTTCGAGTTCAAAATCGCCACCAAATTCATCGTAAGCCACTTGCAAATCATCAGTTTCGCTCTCCATAAAATAGTCGTATATTTCCTCTTGCACCTCTTCGTCTAACACATCGTTGATATAATAGTTGATATTCAACTTAGTACCCGAGGTAACAATGCTATCCATTTCGTTAATTAAATCAGCCATTTTTATGCCTTTCAGTTTTGCAATATCTGGCAACGGCAATTTTTTATCTGTATTTTGGATAATAAAAACCTTGATGGCACTTTTGTTAGCGAGTTGCTTGATAACCATGTCTTGTGGGCGATCTATTTCATTCTCTTCGCAGTAATTTTTAATTAATTCTAAAAAAATTGCACCATAACGCAATGCTTTGCCTTGACTCACACCGACTATTTTGCCCAAATCATCAATGCTTATAGGATACTGCGTTGCCATATCTTCTAATGATGACTCTTGAAAAATTACATACGTAGGTATTTTATCTTTTTTGGCTACTTGTTTTCTCAAGTCTTTTAGCATCGTAAGCAACCTAGTATCGAGGGCACCACTACCTGCAGTTTCGCTTACAAACTCACCTTCGTCTGTGTTTTCAAATTCATGATTCAAATATACAAGTATGCTCTTAGGAGGTGTTTTTAATGCCTTGCGGCCTGTGTCAGTTAGCTTCAACACACCATAATCCTCTATATCTTTTGTAACAAAATTGAGTATTTGACTTTGGCGTACAATGCTTGCCCAATAGTGTTCTTCTCTGTCTTTGCCTTTGCCAAAAAGCTTTATTTTTTCATGCTTAAATGTTTTTATTTCTTGTGAACTGTGGCCAGTAATTATGTTTACGATATGTTTTAAATCATGATTTTCTTTTACTTCATTGATTGCTTGAAGCACAAGCATAATATCGGTTTTGCCTTCTACGGCTTGCTTAGGATTTTTGCAATTGTCGCACTTCGAGCAGCTATCGTGTGGGTAGGTTTCACCAAAATAATGCAAAAGAAAACGGCGCCTACAGATACTACTTTCGCTATAAGCGATTACTTCATGTATCAACATTGCATTCATTTCACGTTCTATTATGGGCTTGTCGCGCAGGAGTTTTTCTAACAACTGAACGTCTTTGTGAGAATAATAAGCGATGCACTTGCCCTCCAACCCGTCTCGCCCTGCTCTGCCAGTTTCTTGGTAATAATTTTCGATACTTTTTGGTATATTATAATGTATCACAAACCGCACATCGGGCTTATCAATACCCATTCCAAACGCAATAGTAGCGACTATTACATCTATGTCTTCCATTAGAAATTGATCTTGAATTTTGCTGCGAAGCTTTGCATCAAGTCCTGCATGATAAGGAGATGATTTTATACTGTTGAGGCTTAACGTTTGAGACAATTCTTCTGTTGTTTTTCTACTCAAACAGTATATAATTCCGCTTTTTCCAGCGTTTTGTTTTATGTATTGTACAATATTTTTTTCACAACTTTCCTTCTTTTGCTTTGGCCTAATTTCATATTCTAAATTATCACGATTGAATGATGAAATAAAAATATTAGGCTCAATCATTTCAAGATTTTTCAATATATCGCTTTGTACCTTAGGCGTCGCAGTAGCTGTCAATGCAACTACGGGTGTTTTTTTTCCTAAACTTTCAACCATATTACGAATTTGACGATATTCGGGTCGAAAATCGTGTCCCCATTCGCTGATACAATGTGCCTCATCTACTGCCACAAATGATACATTAATGCTTTGAAAAAATGCAATATTCTCTTCTTTTAATAAGGTTTCGGGGGCTATATAAAGTAGCTTGGTTTTGCCCGTGATGATATCGCTGCGTACTTGTGCTATCTCTGATTTTTTTAGTTGCGAATTGATAAAATGGGCTATCTCGTCGTTGTTAGAATAGCTTCGCATTAGGTCCACTTGATTTTTCATTAATGCGATGAGTGGCGATACGATAATTGCAGTACCGTCTAATATCACAGCAGGCAGTTGATAGCACAACGATTTGCCGCCGCCCGTGGGCATAATTACAAACGTGTCATTACCATCTAAGATACTCTGTATAACTTTTTGTTGTGTGCCTTTGAATCGATTGAAGCCGAAATACTGTTGTAGGGCGTCTGATAATAAGCTGTCGTCTGCTGCTGGACTTGCCTTTGCGTTTACTTTATTCATTTTGTTTATAGCAACTTATTCAGTTGCTTGTTGATGCCGAGGGCCATCTTTTTTTTTGGTTAGTAATATTTTTCGTTAAATAAAGTAAATGTTTAATCTATATGTTTTTGCATTTTTTTGATAGTACTTGTAATAATTTATTAAACTATGAAATTAGTATAAAAACGATACATTTGCAAAATAAAATTGTTGGTTAGTACATTGTTCAATATGCGAAAATGTAACATTTTTTTTAGAAAAACACAACTAAATTATCAATTTTAAGACGAATTTTAGAACACTTATTTATTTTATGAAAGAAACAAAATTCAATAGCACCTTCGTAGGCATATTAGCGGGAGGCATTGGTAGTCGTTTTTGGCCTGAAAGTAGGGCTGCGTTTCCTAAACAGTTTATCGATATTCTCGGCTTGGGCAAGAGCCTTCTGCAGAAGACATTTGAGCGTATGCAGGGCCTTGCTCCACTTCATCAGATATTCATAATTACAAGCAAGGAATACCTGCATTTGGTTGCTGAACAGCTGCCGATGCTGCCGAAGGCAAATATTTTATGTGAACCAATGCGTAAAAACACGGCTCCTAGTGTGGCGTTTTTCAGTCATAAAGTACATAGCATAAATTCTGATGCATTGTGCATCATAGCCCCTAGCGATCATTTGATATTAAAAGAAATCGAATATTATACGGTGATGAACTCGGCTTTGGAGTATGCTTTAAATAACGATGCACTATTGACGTTAGGCTTACGTCCCACTAGCCCTAACACAGGCTACGGCTATATACAATACCTAGAAGGTGCAGCCGCACTTGGGGTACATAAGGTCAAAACATTCACCGAAAAACCAACCCTTGACATTGCTAAAGAGTTCATAAAAAGTGGTGATTTCTTATGGAACAGTGGTATGTTCGTGTGGAGTATAAAATCGATAATGAAAGCATTGGACAGTTATCAACAGTCGATGCATCAGGCTTTTTATAGTATCAAAGCGTATTATAACACCGATCAAGAGTCGGCGTATCTGCTAAAAGCGTTTGAGCATTGCAACAATATTTCTGTTGATTATGGCATTATGGAAAAAGCCAAAAATGTGTATGTTGTTCCGGCTAATATTGGCTGGAGCGACCTAGGCTCTTGGAACAGTCTATACGAAGAATCGACGAAAGATTATGATCAAAATGTATGCAAAAGTGATAATGTAATGATGTATGATGCTGAGAATAACTTGGTCTCTAGTAATGCCAAAAAGCTGGTTGTGGTGCAGGGTTTGAGTAATTATATTATAGTTGATACAGATGATGTATTGTTGATTTGTCCGCGCGAAAACGAACAACAAATCAAAGAAATACATCAAGATCTCAAATCCAAACAACAAGATCAATATTTATAAGTGTTGTTTTATGCAACGTTTACCCACATCGTGTCCTCGTTGATGCTGTTGAGTTGTAGGTTGTTAAGTTGCAAAACAGGGTGAATATAATCAGGCAATAGTTCTTGCAATGGCAGGGTGCAAAATCGCCTCAAATGCAAGCGTGGGTGAGGTATAATGACCGTAGGATGTTGGATTATCCAATCGTTATAATACAATATATCGAGATCTAAAGTTCTATCGGGGGTAGGTGTATCTCTTGTTCGCCCCATCGCTGATTCTATTGACAACAACTTTTGCATCAGCGGGCTCGGCAGCAAATCGGTAGTGCAGACTACTGCTTGATTATAAAATGGCAACGTACTTGTAGTAGCCCAGGGGGCACTCATATATAGGCTTGATGAACGCTTATGTAGGAGAGTGGGGGTGTTAAAGTACTGGCTTTTTACTTTTTCAAAAGCCTCTTTTACATTCCCAATATTACCGCCTATCATAATTACTACTTCATTCATCTTTCTTTAATTTTAATTTACGTTACATCTACTATTTTTGCAATATTACTATAAAATAAATTCTATTATGAGTCAGTTTTTCAAAATGTTATTTGCAAGTATTTTTGGTTTTTTTATTGCTTTGTTTTTGGTTTTTTTGTTATTAATTGGAATAGGCATGTCGATAGGCAGCAGCATAAGCAAAACCGAAACTGTCAGCGTACTCCCTAATTCTGTATTAAAAATTAACCTCAACACCCTCATTGATGAACAGAGCAATGACAATCCGTTGGCAAAATTAACAGGCGAAAGTGCCACTGTGCAAGGGCTTTCTGATATTATCAAATCTATTCATTTTGCCAAAACAGACGATAAAATCAAAGGAATATACCTATCTATGGGCTTAGCACCTACTTCGTATGCTAACCTCTACGAAATACGTGTGGCGTTGAATGATTTCAAAACTAGTGGCAAATTTATATATGCCTACGGCGACGTAGTATCGCAACACGGCTATTATGTTGCTTCGGTGGCCGATTCTGTATTCCTCAATCCACAAGGTTATTTTGAATTTGCAGGTATGTCTTCACAGACTATGTTCATATTAGGAATGTTAGAAAAATTAGAAATCGAACCTAAAATATTTTATTGTGGCAAATACAAAAGTGCTACCGAAAGCCTCCGCCGCAAAGACATGAGCCCCGAAAACGAAGAGCAGACTATGGCTTATCTCAACGACATATACAACGAAATAGTAAAAGGCATAGCCGATAGCAGACACATAAGCACTGCCACAGTTGACAGTATCGCTGATAATTTGTTGATACGCAAACCAATAGACGCTCTGCAGCTTGGTTTTGTAGATGGGCTGAAGTACGAAGACGAAGTGTTGAATCTACTTAAAGAAAAAACTGCCGTAGCCAAAGACAAGGAGGTGAGTTTTATACCGCTCAATAAATACAAAAATGTAGAAAATATTGACGGTATCACTAGCCTAAAAGATAAAATAGCTGTGGTATATGCCGAAGGCAATATCGTGCAAGGCAAGTCAAATAACGACCTCGGCAGCGATGATTTTGTAAAAATAATCCGCAAAATTCGTAAAGACCCCAAGATACGTGCCGTAGTGTTGAGAGTCAATTCGCCCGGTGGTAGTGCCCTAGCGAGCGATATCATGTGGCGTGAATTGGTCTTATTAAAAAATGAAAAACCCCTCATCGTTTCGATGGGTACCTATGCCGCTTCTGGCGGTTATTATATCAGCTGCATGGCAGATACAATAGTGGCAGAGCCAACCACAATCACAGGTTCTATCGGCGTATTTGGCGTACTTCCTAATTTCGCAAAATTCTTTACTAATAAATTAGGCATAACCTTCGATGGCGTGATGACAGGCAAGTTCAGCGATTTAGGCAACCCCAACCGTGCAATGACCGATGAGGAGGGCAGCATAATCCAAAACTCTGTCAATATCACCTACGCCACTTTTTTAGAACGAGTGGCTGAGGGACGTGGTACTGACACCGCTACGATACACCAAATCGCTCAAGGTCGAGTGTGGACAGGCAATCAAGCCCTTGCTAATGGGTTGGTCGATGTACTAGGTACTAAAGATACTGCAATCAAAATTGCAGCCCTCAAAGCCAATATCACGCAGTATCGGGTAGTAGAATATCCTAAGGTGAGAGACGCAATTACGCAATTGTTAGACGACCTCAAAGGCGACCAAGAAGCCCAAGCACTACAAAGCAAACTCGGCCCCCTTTATCCTTTTTATCTTCAAATGCAACAGCTACAAACCTATACTGGCGTGCAAGCACGTTTGCCTTTTGAGGTTGTTATTAAATAAATATTAAAGTATCTCTACTTTTATTTATTTGGAACAAAATTTGTCGCTTTGTTTGTGCGTTGTATTCCGACCCTAACTCTTGTTTTCGACTGTTTCTATCTATAGTTATTATCTATACAAGTTTTAACCGATTTTATTTCGCTTTTACGTTATCTCACTATTTATTTGTAAATTATTCATACTCCCAATCCATAAGTCATGCGTCAACTCAAAATATCCTACCAAATTACCAACCGCGAAAGCGATTCCCTCGAAAAGTACCTTAACGAAATATCGAAGCTCGACATGATAACCCCAGAGGAAGAAGTCGATCTTGCTATCAAAATAAAAAAAGGCGACAAACGTGCCCTCGATAGGCTCGTAAAAGGCAACCTTCGTTTCGTAGTCTCAGTAGCCAAACAATACCAAAATCAAGGGCTCTCCCTCTCCGACCTTATCAACGAAGGTAACCTAGGGCTTATCAAAGCGGCTACTCGCTTCGACGAAACCAAAGGATTCAAATTCATATCCTACGCCGTGTGGTGGATACGTCAATCCATACTTCAAGCCCTAGTAGAGCAAGCCCGTATCGTGCGATTGCCACTCAACAAAGTAGGTGCTTACAACAAAATCAATAAAATAGCGATGGAGTTTGAGCAAGAAAATCAACGTGATGCCTCACCCGAAGAACTCGCCGAAATCCTTGGCGTCAGCGTAGAAGACGTCAACGATTATCAAAAAAACTCCATGCGACACGTATCTGTCGATGCACCCATACAAGACAACGAAGACGCCACAATGATAGACTTAATGGTGGACAAAGGCGACCGTTCGCCCGACATGGATCTCATAAAAGAATCGTTGCGAGATGAAATAAACGAAGTGCTCGGCACCCTCACCCCACGAGAAGCCGAAATCATAAAATCCTTCTTCGGACTCGACGGCAAAGCCCCTATGAGCCTCGACGAAATCGCCGTTCGTGTCAATCTTACCCGTGAGCGGGTTCGACAAATAAAAGAACGCACTATACGCCGCCTTCGCAAAGCCTCCGCCGCCCAAGTGCTTTCACAATACATGAACTAGACCCTACCGAAAGCCGCGACCCAAAGTAGCGACCCAAAGAAGCGACCTAAAGAAGCGACCTAGCCCTCCCACCACGCAGCGGCTCCTACACGCCTATCCAATTGCCGCCCTCGTCAATAGCCGACGATGGCAGTGAAGCGACCTCCCACTAACAGCCACACAGCGCACCCGAACAGCTACCTAACCTGCACGTACTTGCAGCCCGAGCCCTCGACACAACCCAATCCGAGTCCTAATCAAATCCAAACCAAGCACATTCAAAAAGCCTTGCTAAAGTGGCACCCTTTAGTGCCAAAAATTCATGTAAAATAGCAACCCACTAAACGCAAAGAAAAAATAAAGTACGTGTACACAAGCAACAGTAAACTAAAAACTAGGGCGTGCCCCTTGCCCCCGCCTTTATCTCGCTAATCGCACCCAACATTCTCAAGGCAAGGGTCGGTCTTTCGGCTCCCGCTTTTTTTGGGGAAAATACCCCAAAAAAGAGCTACGCCTTCGCCCTCACGCACCCTACGGACATCGCAATACGAGTACATCTAACGCTACTCACCCAATTGTATAGCCCCACTTTTGTTACATGATGAACGCA
>JAYVJZ010000213.1:0-4004 GCA_043768865.1 Sphingobacteriales bacterium | reverse complement strand
TACACGAAGATATTGAATTTTACTCCGTCATCAGAGCGATAAAGGCACTCGACGAATCAGACGTTTGCGTGTTGATGATAGACGCCAAAAGTGGCGTAGAGCAACAAGATTTGAAGATATTTAGTATGATAGTAGAAAAAAAACGAGGCGTTGTTATACTCGTCAACAAGTGGGACTTAATAGAAAAAACCACCAAAACTGCCAAAGAAGTAGAAGATAGAATACGTGAAAAATTGGCCCCTTTTAACGATGTACCGATTATATTTACCTCTGCTACCGAAAAAATTAGAATCTTCAAGGCCATAGAGTCAGCATTAAGTGTTTTTGAAAACAAACAACAACAATTCAAAACACATGAACTCAATACGTGGCTCAAGGAATCGGTGGACAATTATGCCCCACCAACTGTCAAAGGAAAATTTGTAAACATAAAATTTATTACACAATTGCCCTCTAGATCGTTGTCATTTGCCATATTCTCAAGCAACCACACATACATACGTGAGGCGTACCGCAATTATTTAGAAAAAAGATTGAGAGATAGATTTAACCTCACCGGCATTCCTATCAATATATTTTTTAGAGAAAAATAGAACAATTTTACATTATACTGTAACAATTAAAAATGAGGTATTTATTTTTCACTAAAATTATAATAAGTATTGGAGTTATTAAGCTATTACATTGTCTCAAAACATTTTCTTTTTCGTAGTGGCGTGAAAATTATTGTAAAAATGACAACATAAAATACGTTTTAAAATTTACTATAAATTATGGCACAATACAGTTCAAAAGACCAACAAATGTATTATTTTCGTAATAATTATAAAGATGAATGTACTAAATATTTTTTCTAATAACCAATTACACAACCAAAATTAAGTGAATAAAATAGTAATACTGCTAGCTTTACTTGTTATTTATTGTTCGTCATGCAAAGAATCAAAATACAAGTCTATAGCAATCTCAAAACCAATAGTTGCAACTGAAGTACCCGTATTTAATGCAGATAGTGCATATAGTTATGTTAAAAAGCAAGTTGATTTTGGACCACGAGTGCCTGCCAGCAAGGCTTGGTCTAGTTGTGCTAATTGGTTTTTGAGTCAAATAAAAAATAAAAATGTAACGCTGCATGAGCAAAAAGCGGTGGTTAAAAATCATTCAAATGTATCGTTGCCGGTTCATAATATTATGGCACAATACAACCCCACCGCAACGAAACGTATATTGATTGCAAGTCATTGGGACAGTAGAGCTATAGCCGACCAAGATACAAAACAACAAAAAGAACCCATATTAGGGGCTGACGACGGGGCAAGTGGCGTAGGTATTATGCTTGAAATGATGCGGTTGCTTGATGCAAATAATAATTTAAAAATTGGGGTAGATTTTTTGTTTATAGATACCGAAGATGTAGGTCCTGCGGACTATGAGGCCACTCAATTAAGCGATATTGAACGTATGAATGCATGGTGTTTAGGGTCTCAATATTGGGCTACTAACAAAATACCATCTAAGTACAACGCAAGTTTTGGTGTGTTGTTAGACATGGTAGGCGGTGAGGGCAACACATTTACTATGGAAGGCACAAGCACAATGTTTGCGGCATCTGCTATGAAAAAAGTTTGGGACGCTGGCAATCGGTTAGGATATTCTAGTTATTACTTATATGACAAAACCCCTGCCGTTACTGATGATCACCTATTTATTAATCAAATAGCTCGGATACCAACAATTGATATCATCAATCATCAAATTAACCAAGAACCAAGCTTTGGGAAGTGCTGGCATACGCACTGCGACGATATGTCGCGTATAAGCAAATCTACGCTGAAAGCGGTTGGGCAAACGTTGATGCAAGTAGTGTATGATGAGGGTTTATAAAACTTTTTTTATAAATTATTGACTTACAATTGTTCAACTTAAAAAAGCCAATTCAATAGTAACTATTGAATTGGCTTTTTTGAACGAGTACCGTTTTTTATAGATTAACCTTCAGCAGAATACGCCTTGTTAGACATACGCTTGCGTTCGTTTTCGTCTAATATCAATTTACGTAAACGTATAGATTTGGGTGTGATTTCTACTAACTCATCATCTTCAATATACTCCAATGCTTCTTCTAAAGAGAAGTTGATTTTTGGAGTAATACGAACGCTGTCATCGCTTCCACTTGCTCGCATATTAGTTAATTTCTTCTCATTTTGAACATTGACTAACAAATCTCCCGGGCGTATTTGCTCTCCAACTATCTGACCAACATAACACTCCTCACCTGGATCGATAAAAAACTTACCTCTATCTTGCAAACCGTCGATTGCATAAGCAGTCGATTTGCCTGGAAACTTCGCAAGCAGCACACCATTTACACGTGCAGGTATATCCCCTTTCCATGCTTGATATTCTTTGAAACGATGAGCCATTACGGCCTCGCCAGCTGTGGCTGTGAGCATTTGATTTCTCAAACCTATCAATCCACGAGAAGGAATTATAAACTCTATGTGTTGCACATCGCCTTTGGGTTGCATCATCTGCAATTCGCCCTTGCGTTGTGTAACCAAATCAACCACACGGGAAGAATAATTTTCGGGTACATCAACAGTGAGCGATTCTATAGGTTCCATTTTCACTCCTTCAATGTTTTTGATGATAACACGGGGCTGACCTACACTGAGTTCGTAACCCTCTCTGCGCATAGTTTCAATTAAAATAGAAAGGTGAAGGACACCACGACCATAAACCAAAGTGGCATCAGGGCTACCCGTATCTTCTAATTTGAGAGCAAGGTTTTTTTCTATTTCTTTATCTAAGCGTTCACGTAAATGACGTGAAGTTACAAATTTACCTTCTTTGCCAAAAAACGGCGAATTGTTAATAGTAAACAACATGCTCATAGTAGGCTCGTCTATTTTGATAGGCGGCATTCCCTCAGGGGCATCAAAATCTGAGATTGTATCCCCGATTTCAAACCCTTCGATACCTACCACAGCGGCTATATCGCCTTGCAATACTTCTGTTACTTTTACTTTGCCTAACCCTTCAAATGTATAAACCTCTTTGATACGGCTTTTTTGTACTTTACCGTCTCTTTTGATTATTGAAACTGGCTGATTTTCTTTAATTGTATCGCGTGTAACCCGTCCTACGGCTATTCGGCCAATATATGCCGAATAATCAAGTGAGGTAATTTGCATTTGTAGATTGCCTTCGTTGAAGGTGGGGGCTGCTATGTGTTCTAATATTTGATCAAATAAATACACTACGTCATCGGTAGGTTTGTGTGGATCAGGGCCCATCCAATTGTTTTTAGCAGAACCATACACAACAGGAAAGTTCAATTGGTCGTCGTTAGCCTCTAGGGCAAACATCAAATCAAAAACGGCTTCATGTACTTCGTCGGGGCGGCAGTTTGGCTTATCAACTTTGTTGATTACGAGTATTGGTTTTTTGCCTAAACTAAGTGCCTTTTGTAACACAAAACGAGTCTGAGGCATAGGGCCTTCAAACGCATCGACTAGCAACAATACACCATCAGCCATGTTTAAAACACGCTCCACTTCACCACCAAAATCGGCGTGACCAGGCGTATCGATAATATTTATTTTTGTGTCTTTATAACGCACCGAAACGTTTTTAGAAAGTATCGTTATCCCTCTTTCTCGTTCGAGGTCGTTGTTGTCCAATATCAACTCATTGGTCGTTTGATGGTCCTTGAAAAGTTTAGCTTGGTGAAGCATTTTATCGACAAGGGTGGTTTTACCGTGATCGACGTGGGCAATGATTGCGATGTTACGAACGTTAAGCATAATGTTATTAACTATAAAAATTTAGATGTGCGAAAGTACAAAGCAACCGCCAATCTAATATTTGAATAGCATTAAGAGTGCTTAAATATATCTTATTTGTTTAATCATTTTCATTGAATTGTGGTCGCCTTTTTACGTTAAACTTCCTGTTTTTTAAATCGGTTGTATAAAATAAAGGTTATTTAGATATAACTTTTA
>JAYVJZ010000212.1:0-6920 GCA_043768865.1 Sphingobacteriales bacterium | reverse complement strand
AGCTGCTCGTTGTACATATTAAAATCAAAAAACGATGCTCTGTTGATACTGATACCATTGTCCGAGCCTGAAACCTTTGATGCTATTACTTCTTCATTATAATTATTAGGATTTTCAAAATATAATTTACTAATACATTCTGAGAAATATAAGATGCCCTTGCCCGTAGAATCTACTCCGTCGAGAGCTATGCTTTGTCCCATAAATTTTTTTGGACTCTTCAACAACCTATTTATTCCTTTGATGTACGTCTCACACTCGTATTTTTCTATCTCATTTCTGTGTTTCACTCGCATCGCTATTACTTTGCGCATGATAGGGTGGGCGGGGTTTTCAGCATTTGTAATCGTTACTGCTTCTATGTTCAAAACTATAGCTTTGAGGGTAGTGTTTTTTTTGATTACACTATTTTCGATTTGTACATCAATTTCTTTTTTTTCGTATCCTAAATTTTGATATACGATAGTATATAAACCAGGCTGCAAACTCAAGCTGTACAAGCCTTCTTCGTTGCTTGATGTGCCAATAGTAGTTCCTTTTATATAGACATTGGTGAATGGCAATTCATCGCCATGCTCGTCCGTAATCTTCCCTTTTATGCCCTGTGCATGAGCGTGGTAGCTTATTAAACTGCAACAGAAAATGATAAAAAAAAATACAAACTTTCTGGTTTTCATTTATTGAACTGTTTGTCTAGCCATGGCAAAAACGATTGAACAACCCTATCAGGGGCCTCAAAAAACAACCCATGATGCAAGCCTTTGAGTACAATCAACTCTTTTTCGCAGGTCAATTTATTATACAAAAATTCAGTATAACTTAACGGAAATACCCTGTCGCTAGCTCCTTGCAACACGCATATTGGTGTTTTTACTTCTTCTATTTTGCAGGGTAGTGGGGTGTAGCATAGCGAGGTTATAGTTTTGAGTCGTACGTGGGTGATAGCCCAAGGGTCTATCTCCGTGTATCTTTTTGCAGTTCCATAGTACGGTACTCGTTCTCTATCCAAAGGCAAATACGATGTAATTGGGATTTTGTAATTAGGAAATCTTTTAACAACCGATTGCCCAATGTTGTTAAGTGCACCAAACAGCGTCGGGTAGGGTGTTAATCTAAAAATACCCTTACTACCAAGGTCGGCAAAGGGTTGGCATATAGCAGTAGTGATATTCGTATCTCTGCAACACGCATAAAACGCCGCTATACCGCCCTGAGAGCAGCCTAACAGTGCGATTTTATTATTAAATTTATTTCTACAATACGTAACTACACTGAGTATATTTTCGACTATATCATTGAACTCATAATCACCGCGCTCGCCTTCACTCCGACCGTGTCCACGTGGGTCGATTCCAACTACATTATATCCTTTTTCAAAAATTTTATACAATACTTGACCAAAAAGTAAGGAGTAACCCGCCGTTCCGGGTATAAAAACCACCGTCGGTGCTCCCTTATCATGAAACAAAATATCTAAATGTATTCTGTAATTATCACTATATACTTCGTCAAATATAAATTGATGATGATAAGGTGGTATGCCGTGTTGCTTAGTAAACACATCGTAGTATGCTAGTATTTTTTCATTTTGCTCAGTTGGATTCATTAGCTTGTGTTAGTTGATTACACATAATAAAAATTAAGATTCATTGGTAATTATATTTGTGCTTGGCATAGCCCTATAACGTTCATGCAATAGTATTCCCGCCGCTACACTTACGTTTAATGAATCAAAATTGGGAGTCATAGGTATTGCCACAGTATGGTCGCTCGCCCTTAGCAAGTGTGGTTTTACGCCCAAATCCTCAGCCCCTAATAACAAACAAGTTTTTTCAGCAAATTGTGTTTGATTGAGATGCACTTCACTAGTTAATGAGGAGGCATAAATTTGAAAATCTCTTTCTTGTAAGGTAGTTAAGCATTGAACCAAACTCGATACGCGCACTATAGGTATGTGCAAAAGTGCTCCGGCACTTGCTTTTATGGCTTCTTCATTGACGGGTGCGGCGTTGTCAGCACTGATGATTATCGCCTCAACACCAAAGCACCATGCCGTGCGTGCTATTGCTCCAAAGTTGCGAACATCAGTGATGCTATCGAGCATGAGTAGTGTTGGGTGCGTAGCGGTTAGTTTGTCCAACATCGACTGCAACCCATGAAACTCAATATCGCTTTTTATAGCCGCTATGCCTTGGTGTGGCACACTCGAAATGCGTTGCATAACGGCTCCAGGCAGCACAGTAACAGGTATATTGTTTTTCTTGGTATATTCTTTTAATTCTTTAAAAAAATTGGCTTGCAATTCTTTTTGTACAAATATTTTACTCAATGAAACATTATTGCGAAGTGCCTCAAATACTGCATTTTTGCCTACTATTAATGTTTCTTGTTGGGTTTTCATGGCTACTTATTTTATTGATATGATTAATTGGCGTAACGTACTTCTTTCAAAAGTAGTACTAAAACCATTGTTGCAAGGTTTCACAGCTTTTGTATTCATCGTCCACCCAAATATAATATTTCACTTTACTATCCTTTACCCAATTTTGCATGGCTTTTTGTTGTTTATCTTGCGATGCCACTTCTTGTATGCGTTGATAATCGTTTATTAAATTTGCCCTGTGTTCAGGTGTTTTATTTTTTATTAATACTATACGAAAGGCGTTGTCGCCGTTGGGTTGCGAGTACACCAAAGGGTCTGTGATGTCGCCGATTTGTCCTGCATCTACAGCCTTACGCAAATCAGCATCCATGCTACTTAATTCATACTTTATTTGACCTGTTTGCAAGTCAGTCAGGATGCCGTTCATGCTTTTGGAGTTGGACTCATCACTGTATTTTTGTACTGCATCTTCAAACAAAATCGTCTTTTTAATAATTTCTTTTTTAATACTATCTAGTTGATTAATGCAATCAATAGCATCATCGGTTGTTATTTCTGGTTTAATCAATATGTGCCTTACTTTGATACGATTGCCAAGATTTTTTAACGTTTGAATTAAGTGATATCCAAAATCTGTTTTCACAGGTTCGCTGAGCTCATTGTCACGCAACACAAATGCGACAGACTCAAACTCGGGCACCAAAACGCCTCGCTCCATTTCTCCTAAATCGCCTCCGTTTTTGGCAGAACCAGGGTCTTGTGAGTTCAGCTTGGCAAGCAAAGCAAAATCACTTCCGTTGAGGAGTTTAAGACGCAAATCCTTGCATTTAGCGAGTGCTAGGCTGTCCTGCAAACTTGACACTTTGGGTATGCGAGCTATCTCAACGAGCTCTGCCGAAGCACCAAACATAGGCAGACTGTCGAGTGGCAAAGCATTGAAATAATTTTTAACTTCAACAGGAGCACACTTCACACTACCCGCTATCGTGCTTTGCATTTGCTGTGCTAGTAGTCCGTCTCTTATCTCATCTCTGAACTGATCTTTCATCTCTTCTATCGATTTTTTATAATACGCCTCGAACTTTTCCTTCGACCCTAGCATACTCACAAAATAGCGTATTCGCCTATCTAAGTTGCTTTCCACTTCGCCTTCGCTTATTTGCAAACTATCGCGAAGGGCTTGCGTAATCAGCATTTTTTCTAACATTTTTTGCTGCAGCAAATCACATCGATAACTAGCCGGTGTAGCGGGATTAGTGCTTTTGGCTTGTATAAAAAGTACTTCTATTTCACTTTGTAAGATTATTTTATCCCCCACTATTGCCAATATTTTATCCGCAACTGTTTGCCCCAACGCCTTGTCGCCACATAATAAAAGCAAAAATGCTAGTAAGAGAAAATTATTTTTTTGGATCATAATGTTTTATTTCAAATAGATTTTGTTTGACGCCGTCTTGGTATATTTTATCATATACTTTTTTTATAAATTCAGTTTTTCGTTTGTTCAATATTTGACTACGTATATCGTCCCTTACATTCGCTATCGGCAGTTGATTGCCTTGTGGTTTGGTGTCAAACACTTTCACAAAATACTTATAAACGCTGTCTTTAGTTTCATAATATCCTTTGTTCATCATATTCAACTTCAAGGGTGCATAGCTAGCTAACATCGTAATTTTATCCGTAGATATCCAATTATTAAACTGCAAATAGCAACTTTCTGCATATTGATTACAAAAACCATCAAGATAATAAGGCGACTGCTCGTCCCACAGCTGAAGCCATAGTCGCAACGTATCCTGCAACGGTGCCTTCAACTTTGTTTTTATCATCACACATCGCACAAGGTCGTTAGTAGAAACGAATCTTTCGATGTTGTCAGTATAATATTTTTCTACTTCTTCCACCTGCAACACACTATCTAACTTATATCGTATCAATTCATTTTCGTAATTATAAATCAACAAACTCTCCGTATAATCCTTCACCTGCTTGTCTATGCTACTTGCATTAGCACCCTTGTTTTCGTCGGCTAACTTGAGTACAAGTTGATGCCTGACCCAGTCATTAGCGATGTTGTTGACCATTTCGGCACTGTCCTTAGGCGTGGCTCCCTCTTCCAATAGTTTTTCTATTTGATTATAATACAAAACATTATCACCCACTTCCGCTATTATTTTATCTTTAACGCTCGAGGCTGCAAAAAAGTTACATGCCGAAGTGCAACTAACTAGGAGTAAAAAAAAAGTATAATATAGGGTGTATTTAAAGTTCAACTTAATTGCGTATTATTAATTGCGTATAATAGACGAAAACACAGTCTCATTGATGCTCACAGGCGTTTGTTTTTTTAGCTCATTTAACCAATCTTTTTCTAAATATTCTTGATAATCAGCTACTATAAATCCTTTAGAATCATTCAATGTTTTCAATTTGCCCGTTGTGTTTTCTACGATATAATACAAATCTACAGCTCCACTTGCGTTTACCACATTTTTTTGCGTTCCAGCTTGCCAAGCCATATCATCTACCTTCAAATTTTGTCCTTTTTCATAGTAGTTTTCTTCTAATGTAACCCCTTTTGCGATTTTATTAATCTGTGCTAAAAAATCATTTTTGGTAGCTAATGTAAAAATTTTGATAGCGGCGGAGACCCTAATCGCAGCTGAATCGTTGGGACATTTGAATGTTACAACATGTACACTTTCTTTGCGTTTATAATTGCTTTTGTTTGTTTCATAAAATACTTTCAACCCAGTAGTATCATGTATCGCAGCATTCCACACTTTGCGTTCCATGAGATCAAAAAGCAAAATACCATCACGGTATTCTTTTAATTGAATTTTGAATTCAGGATTCTTTTGCTCCAGGTTATTTTCTTCTATCTCTAAGGCCGTTTGCGTTATCATAGCTTCTAAAAGAGTAGCTATCATTTTAGTTTTTTCTTGTGGCTTTTGCTTGCTTTTGTTTTGTATTATGTAGCGTACAAAATCTTGCTGATTGAATGATTTGCCTCCCAGACTAAATAATGGTTGACTTAATGCTGTAAGAACAGAATCGGCCTTCCAAGTGGGCTTAGCGAGGTCTAAGCTAGTCTTATCAAGCACTTCGTTGTAGGCACTTTGTAGTAATATAAATGAATTTTCTTTTTTTATTTTTTCGATATAAGCAAGTTTAGAAATCTCTGAGCGTGAATCTTTTTCGATTTTCTTTTTCAATCCATCTTTCATTTCTGCCAAGGGGGCTATCCCTTTTTGGTCTAATCTACGGAGTATGTAGTATCCAATATTTGTTCGTATTGGTTCTGATATATCACCATTATTAAGCAAGCTGAAAGCGCTGTTTTCAAAGGCTTCTACCATTTTTCCTGTACCAAACCAAGGTAATTTTCCGCCTGTAGTAGCGGTGAATTTGTCTTCGCTATATTTTTTTGCTAATTCATCAAAATTACTCCCTTTTTTAGCCACAAGATAAAGTGAATCTGCTTTTGCCTTCACTTTTTCTATTGTTTGTGGAGTTGCTTTTTCTGGTAATTTCAACAAAATATTTTGAACTAGTATTTCGCCTCGAGCGGGGCGTATGTCGTTAGTATAAACTAAATGATACCCAAACTTAGTGCGTATCGGTTGGCTCACGGTTTTTATGGGGGTGTTGTAGGCTGCAGTCTCAAAAGGATATACCATTTGTAAGGCAGTGAAATATCCTAAGTTGCCTTTGTTTTGTTTGGCAGAAGGGTCGTCGCTGCTTGTGAATGCGAGGGTTTCAAAATTTTCGCCTGAGGTAACTTTACGACGCAATTCTAGTATTTTGTTATAGGCTGCGGTGGTGTCGAGTGGAGTGGGGTTGTCGTTTAGTTTGACTAATATGTGTGAGGCGTTTACCTCTTTTGTCATTCGTTCGTAGGTTTGCGTTATTAGCTTGTCTGAGATGTTTTTTTCTGTAAGAAACGATTGTGCTAATTGCTTTTTATAATCGAATAATTCTTTTTTAACGTTCGGGAATGTATCGATTTTGGTGTCTTCGGCGGCTTTTACTTTGAGTTTGTAGTTGATGTATAGATTAAGGTAATCACGCAATTCTTTTTGGGTATATACGGGCTGTTTGGTGTTGCTATTTTTTTCATATCCTCTGAGAAATTCTGCTTTGGTTACCTTATATTCCCCAAATGTGAACAGGATATCGTTGTTAGTTTGAGCGCATAGTGTGGCAGTACAAAAAAGTGCTAAAAGTAGGGTCAAGTAAGATTTCATTGTTGATTGCGTGGGTTGAAGATTGACTATTATATAAAAAAATTAACTATCGCAAAAATAGCTTTATTAGCGTGTACTTTCAAGTTTTTTGTATGTTTTTTAATTCAGTTCTTTTTGTGTTTTGATTGGGACTGCATTGATTGTGGTGAGATGCTGATTTTAGAACTACTGCCCCCTCAATTTATGGTTTTGATGCGTTGCCTTGCAGGCAAAATAATAGCTTGGCTATGGTGTCAAGGTTATATTTTTGTTGGGTTGATAGGGGAGAATGCTATTGCTGTGCTTTG
>JAYVJZ010000211.1:0-6317 GCA_043768865.1 Sphingobacteriales bacterium | reverse complement strand
GACCCATTGACGCAAGCAATTATATGTAACTCTGGCGACAACATCAGTGATGATGTGGCTCAACAAATAGAGGATGCAGGCATAGAGGCCGTAGAAATACGATCTGTGCTTACTTGCGAAAGCCGCAAGGGCGTGTGTGTGAAATGCTACGGACGCAACCTGACTAACAACCGATTGACACAACGTGGCGATGCCGTAGGTATTATAGCTGCTCAGTCGATAGGGGAGCCGGGTACGCAGCTGACACTTCGTACTTTCCACGTGGGTGGATCTGCCTCAACATCTGCCTCAGAGTCAGCATTGGTAGCTAAGTTTGATGGAATTGTTCAGTTTGATCAAATGAAAACAACTGATTACACAAGCGACAAAGGCGAAAAAAGTGTTATCGTTACCTCACGTATCGGTGAAATGCGCATCGTAGAAGCAACATCTGAGCGTATTTTGATTACCAATAATATCCCATACGGTTCTACATTGAACTTCAAAGATGGGCAAAAAGTGAAAAAAGGAGATACTATCTGCTCATGGGATCCATACAATGCGGTTATCATAGCCGACTTCAAGGGCAAAGTAATGTTTGAAAATGTTATAGAAGGTGTTACGTACCGAGAGGAAAGTGATGAGCAAACAGGATATCGCGAGAAAGTGGTTATTGAGTCTAAGGACAAAACGAAAATTGCAGGGTTAAAGATAACGGACACATCGGGCAACGAATTGAAAAACTATAACCTGCCGGTAGGTGCACACATAGTGGTGGACGATAAGCAAGAAGTAGGCAACGGACAAGTTATAGTTAAAATACCTCGTTCTTTAGGAAAATTAAGAGACATAACGGGTGGTTTGCCGCGAGTAACAGAGCTTTTTGAAGCACGTAACCCGTCTAATCCGGCAGTTGTATCAGAGATAGATGGTATCGTGGCATTTGGAGGAATAAAGAGAGGTAATCGTGAGGTTACTATTACGGCAAAAGACGGTCAAGAATGCAAATATTTGGTGTCTTTGGGCAAGCACATATTAGTACAAGAGGGCGATTATATCAAAGCAGGTATGCCGTTGAGCGATGGTAGCATCACTCCCAATGATATATTGAATATAAAAGGACCACATGCGGTACAAGAGTATTTGGTAAACGAAATACAAGAAGTATATCGCCTCCAAGGGGTACGTATCAATGACAAACACATAGAAACTATTGTTCGTCAAATGATGAAGAAAGTGGAGATTATAGATCCAGGTGATACTACGTTTTTGGAAGAAGAAGCGGTGGATAGAATGGATTTTAACGAAGAAAATGACCGTGTGTACGACCAAAAGGTAATCACAGATGCAGGCGATTCGACTTTGTTCAAACTAGGGCAGATAGTAACGATGCGTCAGTTGCGAGACGAAAACTCACAATTGCGAAGACAAGACAAAGCCCTTGTTGTGTTCCGTGATGCGAAGCCAGCTACGGCTCAATCGCAACTTTTAGGTATCACTAGAGCTTCGTTGGTTACACGCTCGTGGATATCGGCTGCCTCGTTCCAAGAGACAACCAAAGTATTGTCACAAGCTGCTATCGCAGGCAAAAAAGACCATCTATTGGGCTTGAAGGAAAACGTTATCGTTGGGCATTTGATTCCTGCAGGAACGGGTATGCGTGAGTTTGAAAACCTAACGGTAGGTTCGCAAGATGAGTTTAATAAGTTCTTAGCATTGAAGCAAAATGCTGTGCTAGACGAAGAAGAATAGCCTTAGATTAAAAGGATATTACTGATACACAACCCTCCTTGTAAGCTAGCTTGCAAGGAGGGTTTTTTTAATATAGCAACTTGAAAGTTGCTGCGTTTTTTTATTCTATTGATAAATTTATTTGTTTAAAATATACGAAAACTACGGTGAGTTGGGTTAAATAATATGATAATAAACTTTTAACCTCCTTAGCTTCATTGAATGATATGTACCTTAAAATTTATAAAAAACGAAAATTTAAAAATAGTGTTGATTTAGTTGGTTTGCATGATTTTTGATTGTTGAACAGATAACCTACGATAGTAGGTCGTAAAATCCTGCGAGCCACAGCCGCCCGTAGGGTTAGCGTGAGTGCGAAGGCGGAGCTCATTTTTTGAAAGCGGTATTTTCCGCTATCAAAAAATAGCGAGAGCAGGAGAACGACCTCGCCTATGTTTGGTTTTGGTGTGCGGTGATGATTATGGCGAGGGCACGCCCAAATTGAAATTTTTGTTTTTATTTGCTTTTTTAACGTTGTAGTGGCATCAATATCTTGCTTAACTTAGTGGTATTTTATAGGATGTTTTTGTATTTTTTGCGTTTATAATTGAAAAGTTGTAATCTATGTAGGGCTGTTTTTTACTTGAACCACGAATTCTATTTGCTAATTATTTACCTTTTGTTTTGTGGTTTATATTGCTGAGGTGTGCTATTGGTGTGCCTTTTGAAGTATCTCGTAAAATAACTATTGTCATCAAACCCTACTTGATAGCCAATTTCTTTTATATGCATAATTGTGTTGAGTTGCATCCGCTTGGCCTCCAATAGTATTCTGTCTATCAAATGTTCATTGGGCGTTTTCATTAACCTCATTTGCGTTTCGATATACAACTGATGGTAGGTAAAATGTAATTCTTTCATACATGTACCTAAAGTTAATTTTGCTGGATAATGGATTTCTATTTATTGTAAAAAAGTTTGAATTTTCGCAGACAGCACTTGTTTAGCGTTTGTATTTTTACTATATAATGCTAGCAACATCTGTATATAATTCGTTTTCAAATCAGGGTGTTGGTAAGGCTCTTTTGTATAATAATGTAATTGATTGATTAGCTGTTTGAAGTGAACAAATTCGGTATGTGGTAGTTGTATCTGCGGTTGAGAGAAGAATAGATTTTTTTGCGTATCTATGCTTAGGGGTACTAAAGCTTCAAACAACACCACCTTGCCCTCTGTGAGAGGCTGCCTGAGTAGGGTATGTACCATTCTTTTTTTTAAATAATAAACACAATATGATGAAAAAGGGCATTATATAAAATCGATGACGTGGCTGCCTCCGCTATGTTCTATGTATCCTAATTCAAAAAAATTGTGTGAGTGTGGGTCGTTGTTGTTTACTTTTTTTTGCTCTACGTTTATGCTTTCCACTACTATTTTTTGTTGTGTGTCTAGTGTGTATCGATAGCATAATAGGTGCTTTTTTCTATTTTATTGTTACAATTAATCGTGTCTTATTGCAAAATAATTTTTTGTGCTTTTTTTCCGTCCACTACTACTAAATACGTTCCTCTGGCGAGGTGTTTCACATTGATATTTCTATTTGACGTTAGTTTCGTCTGCAATACCATTTTTCCTTCAAGGGTAAAAACCTGTACTTGTGTTTGTTTTTCAGTAGGTGTTTGAATAATAATTTCATCACTAGCGGGGTTTGGCGATAGCATTACAGCTAACTCTGCTTGACTATCGTTGATGCTCATAAGCGAAAGCAACGAGGTGTCGATAAGGTGGTTTGGGCCGCAAGAAGCGTTGATAGCAATGCGCTCACGCCAGTATATGCCACAGCTTGGGAGGCCTCGTTGAATCACAATGCCAGCTATGTGGCTAAAGTCGATGACGGTGTCTATGCGTATGGTGATTGTTGTGTCGCTGTGAATGTCTATATATGAGGGCGTTGCGATACTTTGGTAGGTGCTCTCATCGAATACGAGCACCGGATCGCTGCCGTATAGTAATAATTTTTCTATTTGTATAAAATTCATCCACCCCCAACCTAGGGTGTCGATCAACGCTGGGTCATTGTTGTATATGGTTAGACTAATATGAGGTCCGGCGGAGTCGGTTTGTAATAGTAAATTTTCGATGCACCAATGTTGAGCGGTGATATTGTCTTCTGTCGATTGTGCGTTTGCTGAATTATTATAGGCTAAGAAGCAAAGTAGGGCAATAATTTTTTTCATAATCTAGCTTATATATTGTTAAGATGAAGCACCAAAAGTTATCAAAGTTCTAAAAAATAAATGGCATATTTCTTATGTTTTGAATCATTTTGGTTTGAATCATTGCAAAAACCTATTACGCATCAATTCGAGCATATTTGGCGTTGGCTTCTATAAACTCACGGCGTGGAGGCACTTCGTCGCCCATGAGCATACTGAATATATGATCGGCTTCGGTGGCGTTTTCTACAGTTACTTGTTTGAGGGTGCGCGTGTCAGGGTTCATCGTGGTTTCCCAAAGTTGCTCTGCATTCATTTCACCAAGTCCTTTATAACGCTGTATTCCTACATTTTCTTCTTTCCCGTCTTTGGCTAGTGTTTTGACGGCTATTTTGCGGTCATCATCATTCCAACAATATATAAAATCTTTCCCTTTTTTAACTTGATACAACGGTGGTGAAGCTATGTAAATATTGCCATTGTCAATGAGTTCGCGCATTTGACGAAAAAAGAAAGTTAGGATTAGTGTCGTAATGTGCGATCCGTCGATGTCGGCATCAGTCATAATCACTACTTTTTTGTACCGCAATTTAGAAATGTTCAATCCGTCATCTTGCCTGAACACCCCGAGTGCTTTGAATATATGCTCAATCTCCGTATTGTCATAAATCTTGTATTCCATAGCTTTTTCTACATTCAATATCTTGCCTCTTAAAGGCAAAATGGCCTGGTTGTTACGGTTGCGTCCTTGCTTGGCAGTACCACCTGCTGAGTCTCCCTCAACCAGAAATAGCTCACAACGCTCTGGGTCGTTGTCGCTACAATCGGCTAGCTTGCCGGGCAATCCGGACCCGCTCATCGCTCCTTTGCGTTGCACTAATTCACGTGCTTTTCTAGCTGCATGACGGGCTGTAGCCGCTAATATTACTTTATTAATAATAATTTTAGCTTCTTTGGGGTTTTCCTCTAAATAATTGGTTATCGCATCGCCCACGCATACTTCTATCACTCCGCTCACCTCTTGGTTGCCTAATTTAGTTTTGGTTTGCCCTTCGAATTGTGGTTCGGGTACTTTGACAGAAATCAATGCGGTCAATCCCTCTCTAAAATCTTCTCCCGATATCTCAACTTTGAGTTTTTCAAATAGTTTGTTCTTATCACCATAGCTTTTGAATACTCTCGTGATAGCTCGCCTAAACCCCGCTACGTGCGTTCCTCCTTCTATTGTATTAATATTATTGACGTAACTAAATATATTTTCGCTATACGATTCGTTGTACTGCATCGCTACCTCGCAGCTAACATTATCGCGCATTCCTTCAATATAAATCGGGTCGGGTATCAGCGGTGTGCGGGTACTATCTAGGTATTTTATAAACTCAGGCAGTCCCCCTTGACTATAAAATAGCTCTTGCTTAAACTCGCCGTTGTCCTCCGTTTCACGTTCATCTATGAGTGTGATGTGTATGCCTTTGTTGAGGTAGCACAACTCTCGCAAGCGTGCCGCCAATGTCGAAAAATTATATTCTAAATGAATAAAAATACTAGCATCGGGTTGAAATGTAACTATAGTTCCTCGGTAGCTTGTTTCTCCTACTTGACGCACAGCATACTTGGGTTTGCCACAACTGTATTCTTGTTCGTAGAGTTTGCCATCACGGTGTACTTCTGCTTTTAGCATTATTGATAATGCATTGACACAGCTCACCCCAACGCCATGCAAACCGCCAGATACTTTGTAAGTATCTTTATCAAACTTGCCACCGGCGTGCAGCACCGTCATCACTACCTCTAACGCACTTTTGTTTTCTTTGGTATGCATATCAACAGGTATGCCTCTGCCGTCGTCTTTTACCCGTATCGCATTGCCAGCCAATATGCGCACTTCTACTTTTTTGCAATGACCCGCCAACGCTTCGTCTATCGAATTATCAACTACTTCGTACACTAAATGGTGTAAGCCCTTGACCCCAATGTCGCCTATATACATGGCAGGCCGCTTACGTACTGCTTCTAGCCCTTCTAGCACTTGGATGTTGTCGGCAGAATATTGTGTTGGTTTTGCTCCTAGGTCGTGGTTATCGTCTAATTTTTCGCTCATGATTGGGGGAGAATAATAGTATTTATGTTAATGGTATTGGTAGGGTTCTAGTCGCGCTGATAGGGTATGTTGTTGTTTCTTATTTTAATTTTAAACATACTAAAATACAACTTTGACAAAGAAAAATTTGGTGTTGTAGTTTAATTTGTATTTTAAATATAATTAATAATCTGCAGAAGGCAGAGACATGATTTTTAAAAAAAAACTAATACCCTCAGTAGCTGTTGAGTTCGATAAGTATAAAAATATAGATAAACTGTTTTAAAATAGGTTTTAATGGATTGATTTAT
>JAYVJZ010000210.1:0-4186 GCA_043768865.1 Sphingobacteriales bacterium | reverse complement strand
GCTGCCTCTCGCATTCAGTGGCTAACGTTGAACAATCCATTTACGAGTTTTTATATAAGTGCAGACAAGGCTGTATTGACCAATCGTTCATTTGGCGTTGGGTTGCAAATAAATCAAACCAAAGCAGGTGTGGCGAGCCTGGCACATACATCGATTGCTTTTAGTACGTCTTACATAAAGCCTTTGAGTCGCAGGAATGCTACTTTTTTTTCATTTGGAATGAACTTAGGCCTTGATCGTTGGGCATTTGACAGCAACAATGCAACCTTCGATTCGCAATACAATGGTACAATTTTTGATGTTACAAACGCCTCCAATGAGCAACCATTCAATTATTCTTCTAAGTTTTTTTTAAACATTGGAGCTGGAGCGGTTTTTTTTCATGGCACTGATGTGGATAAATATTTTGTTTTTTCGATTGCTATCGATCATCTTAATTCTTATCGCTATCAACTCCTTGAAATCAATGCAGATCGACTCGCACCTCGCATCAATGCGTTGTGTACTATGAGCATAAATTTAGACAAAAATCATACGTATTCTTTGTTGCCTAATATTAGTTTTGTAACCCAAGGCGGACATCGTCAAAGCGTTGTAGGTGCTGCTTTTCGCTACGTTCCGATGGCTCAACAAAAAGATATTAATGCTTATGTTTTTGCACTTCGAACTAGGCTGACCCCTAATAGTAACATTCGCCCTCGCTCTAGGATCACAACTAATGTTGAAAAATTAATGTTTCCTGAGTCTGTTATTTTGGAGGCAAGGTATGAAAAGCAACAGCGATTCAGCATCGGTATGGCTTACGATACCAATGTTAGCGATTTAGTAGTAAGCACAAAATCTATAGGTGCTATCGAGCTGAGCTTGATGCGTATATTCGGCAGCGCCAAATCTCAAAAAGGCATCATTAAATGTCCTGGATTGTAATTATTTTCACATTATTGGTATTGTTTTTTTTAATTTAGTGTTGGTATTATTTGCTATGCTTATAGTATTCGCTTGCTGAAATAGCTGGTTTTGTTTTTTATTTTTAGGAACATTTGTTGCAATTATTTTATTTGTAATTTTAAAAATTATACCTTGATTTAGTCAACTTTTTTATAGCTTTTATAGTATCGTTTATTTTTTTTTTTTGATAACTAAGGTGTAACATCTACATTCAATATTACGTAAAATAGTATTGACTTCAAACTTATATTTTGAATAGTAGAAGCATTTTAATTATAAGAATTCTTAGTAATAATTATTTTTTGTTCGACTAAATTATTAGGGAAAACCCTAGTTGTTTTTATTGTTTTTTTTTTGACTTTCGTTCTTTGTTTTTAAAAATTCATTTTAATTAGCTTTATGAACTATTTTTTACTTTTTATTTTACTTTTTACATTTGTTAGTAAAGACATTACTTCTGCTCCTGTATGCTCTCCAAGTAGTGTTACAGTGTGTAGTTTAGTTCCTGTAACTATACTGTTAAGTGGTTGTGCTACCTATACATCTGTCCCTGCAATACCTGGCATTTCGATGCTTACTAACTCTGGTAGTTTGGTTGTTTCAAGTTACTCTGCTACTATATTTATCATAACAGGATATGATGTGAGTGGTGTTTCGTGCGGCTCTACTTCATTTGTTTATAATATAAATGCAGCGCCCACATATACAGTTACATCATCTTCTACTAATATTTGCTTAGGAGAGTCTGCTGTAATAAGCAGTTCAAACACCAGCTATAACTACACTTGGAGTCCTTCAACTTCGTTGAGTAGTGCGACGGGTAGTAGCGTAGTAGCAACTCCAACAGCTGATGTAGTTTATACAATAGAGGCCACCGACGCATCTACGGGTTGCACAACTTCTTCTGTTTTACCGCTTTATGTTGGACAATATCCTGTATTAAGCCTCCCTAATGGCAATAGTATAACAAAATGCCAAGGTGATTATTGTACGGTAATAGTTCGAAGAAGCGGGCTAGGTGGAATTATTGCATTTCCTCCTGCTATGGTCAATCAGGTCAATGATAGTACGTATTTGTTATCAACAATCAGCTCTACTTTATTCAGTTTCTTACCATTTGGTCCAACGGGATGTATTGGGCCCGTTTTGAATTTTAATCTCAGCGTTACACCAATTTTCCCAATCAATATTACTGCCTCTAATGGAGCAGGACCTGTATGTTTGGGACAGTCAGCTACGCTCTCGGCTACTGCAATATCAGGGTTGAGTTATGCATGGAGTCCACATCCAACCTTGATGGCGTCATCGGCAACTTCAGCGGTCGTTACACCCACCACTACTACTACATATACATTAAATGTGAGTGGCAATGGTTGTGCGTTTCAGTATTTTTATACTAAAAGTGTTTTGACTGATTTACCTAGTTTGACATTAAACACAAACAACGTTTTTGTATGCCCCAATACCAACTTCAATATAATAGCTACGCACAATGCAGGCAGTACTCTTACATGGTCGCCGATAGCAGCTATAGATACTTTGTTTGGGAGCACAGCAAGCGTTTCGCCAACTGTTACTACTACATATACTGCATTTGCAACCAATACCAACGGTTGCCAAGTGAGCAGTGCTTGCACGGTTTCTGTTTTGCCTCAACCTACTTTTACATTATCTGGGGGTTCGACAGACAGCATCTGTGCCGGCTCAGTGGCTTTAGTTCAGGCGAGTAATAATGCTATAACCTACTCCGCACTGCCTTTTCAATCATCTACTACTTATAACAACGTAAGCAAGACATTTACATTTCAACCCACTACAACTACAACATATTCTATCAATGGTACCAACGGATCATGCAACAGCGTTCGAACTGTTAAAATAATAGTATTTCAACCGGTTGTAATTAACACCCCCGTTCAAAGCCACAGGCTTTGCCCGGGGCAGGCTTTGTTTCAAGATATCAACGAAGTAGTAGGCAACAATGCGACTACTTATTCCTGGGCACCCTCAGCTACGGTTGCGTATCAAGTACCAAATGGCGGTGAGGTATATTTAGCACCCAATATTACCACTACATATACGGTTACTGGTCAAAATGGAGCATGTGTAGATACCGCTCAACTATTGATTACTTTAGTATCTAATCCAACGTTTACTGTGCCTTTTGCTAGTGCTACCATTCTTCAAGGCAACGCCCACAACTTTATAAGCATTAGCAATGGTATTACTTTTCATTGGCAACCTGCGGAAGGAGTAAGTGATACGACGATAAGAAATCCTGTTTTGACACCTTCCACAAGCACGGTATATACCATTCATGCTTATGGTGCTTTTGGTCAATGTGCTACTAAACGCAATTTTACGCTCAACGTAACGCCTATAAGGGACGAGGCAATGCTGCAAGCTATTGAAAATGTATATCCTAATCCTGCGAATGAGCAAATCACTATCTTGTTGAAAACAAATTCTACCCCTGTTCTACAACTTTTTGACAGCAAGGGGTTGCTTATAAAATCAATAGAAACCAACAACAATACTCAAATAGAAGTATCATTAGCTGGGCTCACAGCTGGGCTTTATTACCTGAGGCTACTTGATGAGGAGCATAGCAAAACGTATAAGTTTTTAAAACTTGAAAATAAATAATTTTACATCATTTAAAACTTATAAGCAGCCATTAAATCAACGGTTAGCAACACTTTTTAAATAAAATTAAATTGTATTTTAACTAATTTTTTATAGACTTTATTTTTATGCACACCGTTACTTTTGTTTTTTTATTTGAACTAAATAAGCTACAACTGCCTTAAAATAAGTTAGTAAGTAGCGTTAGAATTTGTCTAATTTATATGCAATTTTGCTTTTTAATTTATTCAAACAAAAAAAGTTGGAGCAGTATTTGCCTCAGTTCAATAACCATGAAAAAAAAGTATATAGTAAGCATAAGTCTATTTTTAGTACTTATCAACAGTTCGTTTATATTCAACGACTATGCAAAAAGAGTAGTACGGACTCCTGAATTTTTAATGTATCCTAGTGCCTATGCGGATAGTGTTTTAAAATCCCTTACAGCTGATGAGCGCATCGCACAGCTATTTATGGTGGCGGCTTATAGCGAAGGAGATAAGAATAATCAATCGTATGTTAATGAATTAATTCAAAAATATAATATTGGAGGGTTGATATATTTTAAAGGCAATCCTACACGGACGGTGCAATGTATAAATCAAAATCAAAA
>JAYVJZ010000209.1:0-6188 GCA_043768865.1 Sphingobacteriales bacterium | reverse complement strand
ACTGGGTTGCATGACAAAGCAGGCGACGCAGCATTAACAAATAATCAATTGGGGGTTACTCTCTCAAGTGTAGTTAGATTAAGTAAAAAATACACCCTTTCAGTAGGCCTGCAAGGCATGGTTTTGCATCGAGCTATCAACCTAAATGAAGTGTTCAACCAAAGCCAATATGCAGGAGCAGGCGGTTTCAATGACAATATTTTATCCAATGAAGTATATAATGGCAATAAAGTAAATATGGATATTTCAGCTGGTGTATATTTAGAATCATCGCCAAGCCGCCGCACCCAAAGTAGAACCAATAAATTAACCTGGAATATAGGATTGGCGGCGTTTCACATCACCCGTCCATCACAAAATCTATTGTTGAACAGCGCTGACCCGCTGCATATAAAGCTAGTTGCACAAGGTAAAATGCGAATGGATATGATGAACGGAAAATATAGTTTTATGCCACAAGCTTTTGTTATGCGTCAAGGGCCTAATATGGAAATAAATACCGGTGGTATGTATCGAATGCGTGTGAAAGATGGAAGTCGTATCACCATTTTTTATACCGAACAAGCCATTTCATTTGGGCTGCATTATCGATTCAAAGACGCCTTGATCCCGTCTTTTATTTATGAAGTAAACAATTGGGCGATAGGCGTTTCGTACGATGTCAATGTGTCATCTTTCACACTTGCATCTAACGCTAGAGGGGGCTTTGAGCTATCTATGAAATATTGCAATCTAAGAGGTGGAGAGTTGTATCGTCGCCGTGCCAACCCTAACAATCTGCGTAATCCAAGATTTTAAATTACCGTTTATTGAAGGAAAATTAAGAGTACGTTTTTCTTTGGATTACAAAACAATTAGTAGTGCGACCAAATGTTAATTTTTTAGTTTATTTAACTTTTTTTTAAAGCCTAATACTAGGCGAATCATATTCTATTAAAACGTAATTACAAGGCAATCAAAGTGTGTTCTAGCCCATTGTTAATCAAGGTGCTTGTCATGCGTTGAGCGTCTGTATCAGTAATAAAAACTTGCACATCGAGCCTAGCTACTTCTCTAAGCAATTGCTGTATGCGATGCGGATCGAGCCTATCAAATATATCATCTAGAAGCAATATAGGCTTATGTTCTGTGTTTTTGCTTATCCATTCCAGCTCAGCTAATTTTAAAGCTAAAAGTATTGTTTTTAATTGTCCTTGCGACGCTATTTTCTTAGCCTCTATAGTGTTGGTTTCAATACTAATGTCATCGTGCTGCACGCCAACACTACTTCTTTTCAGCTGAAAATCAATAGCCCTCCGCTCTTTTAACTTCTGCATAATATCGCCCTTTTCCCAATGTGATTTATAAACGATAGTTACTTGTTCATTTTGAAGAGATAATGATAGGTGCTGCAGTTCGAAATGAACTAACCATTCATTGATGGCTTTTAATCTAATTTCATAAATAATTTTTGATCTGCTCATCAGCTGCTCCTCAATTGTATCAAGCCAAGTGTGATTGACCTCAGCCCAATGTTGTACTTGTTTGAAGTATGCATTGCGTTGCATTAACAGTTTGTTGTGCTCCAACAACAGCACAATATACTTACTATTCGTTTGCCCAACCATAATATCCAACCAACGACGTCGATTTTCGCCTCCTCCATTTATCAATGATACATCGTCAGGCAGCACCGTTACCACTGGGAATTTTCCTATGTGATGTTGCATTTTTTTTGCCAATACACCATCTAATTCAATTTCTTTTTGTTTTGATGCTACTCTATATTTTGCAATCAAATTATGCGTTTTGCCATCTATTTTCCAATGCGAATCTATTCTAAAAAAATCTAAATTGTGCCTTGTACATATCACATCTTGATGCGACCGAAAGCTTTTCGTCAAGCACAAAAAATATATTGCGTCGAGGGCATTGGTTTTCCCCGAACCATTACTACCTGTAAAAACATTTATTTTCTTATGAAAATCAAAGCGTGTATTTTCATAATTTTTGAAATTTATGATGTGTAAACTGTCAAGTTGCATCGCCTAACTATATATTTCATCTAATCCTTCATTGATTATTCTACTTGCTATTTCTAGTTGTTCTAGAGTGTGAGCCGCCGATACAAAACCAACCTCATACCCCGACGGACCAAAATACACGCCTTTTTTTAATACTATATGATACAGTTCATTAAACTTACTAATGCCTTTAATATCTATGTTTTCAGATGCCCTTATCACCTCTTTGCTATTAAAAATCATCCAAAAAATAGAGCCATTGTTTACAATATGAAAAGGATATTTTTTCTCCTCGGCGTGTGAATTTATAAGCGCTATGAAGTGTAAAGTTTTCTGTAATAAATTTTCATAAAAACCTTTTTCTAAGCATAGCTGCAATGCAGCAGCTCCCGCTTGCATAGCTACAGGATTGCCCGACAACGTACCAGCTTGATATACATCGCCCTCGGGAGCTATTTTGCTCATCAGCGCAGCACTACCACCATACGCCCCTACGGGCATTCCGCCGCCTATTATTTTTCCAAAAGTTAACAAATCGGGTGCTACATCATATACCCCACATGCTCCTTCAAATCCTACCCTGAACCCGCTTATCACCTCATCAAAAATCAAAATTATACAGTTTTCATCACACCGCTTGCGCAGGTGCATCAAGTACTCGTTCGTTTGTAATAGCAAGCCATTGTTAGCAGGTATAGGCTCGATGATTACAGTAGCAATTTGATTAGGATACGCCGCTATCAAAGCGTCGAAAGCTGCTATATCGTTGAGTGGACACACAAGTGTCTCCGCTGCCCAACTCTCGGGAATACCTGCACTTGTTGCTACTCCAAAAGTCGCTAAGCCACTCCCCGCCTTCACTAAAAGCCCATCGTAATGCCCATGATAACAACCCTCAAATTTTATAATTTTAGAACGATTAGTTACGCCCCGAGCCAAGCGCACAGCACTCATAACCGCCTCCGTCCCCGAGCTCACAAATCGAAGTTTTTCTATGCAACGATGATTGTTGATAATCAACTCTGCAAGTGTGTTTTCTGCTAATGTTGGTGCTCCAAACGATGTGCCACGGCATACTGCATCGATTATAGCCGCTCGCACTATCGGGTGATCATGCCCATGTATCATAGGTCCCCACGAGCCACAAAAATCTATAAACTTATTGCCATCGACATCGGTAATGCACGCACCCTCACCTTTGTGCATAAACACAGGTGCGCCACCCACGCTTCTGAATGCTCTTACAGGCGAATTGACCCCACCCGGAAAGTACGTTTTCGACTTCGCAAACAACGCTTCGCTTTTGCTTCTGTTCATTATTAAATATGCTATTTATTTTGTTTTTTTAAAATGATTTTATCACGTGCGTAACTATTCCCCAAACCACGAAATCGTTATCAGACGTTACTTTTATAGGTTTATACTGATCGTTAGCGGGCATCAGCCAACAATAATCTTTTTCTACTTTTATCCGCTTGACCGTGAACTCTCCATCAATAAAACACACTGCTATCTTGCCATCTCTAGTTTCTAAACTCTTGTCGATTATCAATAAATCTCCATCGTGTATTCCCGCATCTTTCATCGAATTTCCTTTGACACGACCATAAAATGTAGATGAGGGGTTTTGTACAAATTCCTTATTCAAATCTATCGCCGCATCTAAAAAATCTCCTGCCGGCGAAGGAAATCCCGCACTCAGCACCTTATCAACAAAGGGAAGCGGAGCATACGTGCCCTCCACCGCAGTATAAAATTCTATACCTTTTTTTTTTATTTTTTTAGTGTTAGGCATTATGTTTATTTTACCTCAACGAAGTTTTTGTTTAACGCCAAGTCCATTTTACAATCAGGACAACTGCCCGCCGTGTTGCTATACCCATTCTTGCATTCTAACATAGGACAATTGTATTTGGCCTGTGCCCGTCTCATTGTTTGCTCTAGCGTAGCAGCATCAGTAGAAGTGGCGTTGTTGTTGGAGTTGCAGCTCATCGCACTCAACATCGCTGCATAAAATAATATCATTATAATAAATATTCTCATGTAGCAAAGATACCACGAAAGGGGAGGAGTTTTGATTAAATAGTGCATATAGTTTTCTAATTATTATGCAAACTAAAACGCACTAAATAGTATTTTTTAAACAAATAAAAATCTATTTTTTCTTAAACAATTCAGGCAGTCGCTTCAACCAAACCAACTCTTTCATTTTTTCTTTAGCCTCTCCAACAGGCGAACCAAAATATACCTTACCCGCCTCTAAGCTAGCAGGCACGCCACTTTGAGCATACACCACAGCCCCCGTGCCGATAGTCAAATCTTTGTTCACGCCCACTTGCCCCCACAAGGTAACGTTATCCTCCAGCGTGGTTTTGCCAGCAATCCCCACCTGGGCCGCTATCAAACAGTTTTTCCCAATCACAACTCCATGCCCAACATGCACTTGATTATCTAATTTTGAACCCGCACCTATAATCGTCTCGCCGCTCACACCCTTGTCAATAGTGCAACAAGCGCCGATTTCAACATCATTCTCAACCATAACACGCCCACAACTATACAGCTTGTCATAACACAAATCACGCTCAACCCGTTTTTTAAAATAAAACGCATCGCTGCCTAACACCGCTCCAGCATGTATTATCACCCTGTCGCCTACCACCGTTCCATCGTATATCGCCACATTGGCATGTATGATGCAATCAATACCAATTTCTACGCCGTTGCCTATGTACACATTTGGCTGCAACTGCGTGCCAGCCCCTATTTTAGCACTATCACTTACCGCTTTTGGGCTTGGTACAAATGGCGAATAATACTTCGTTATTTTTACATAATCCCTAAATGGGTCATCACTTACAATCAACGCTTTGCCCTCAGGTACTTCCACATTTTTATTAATAATGATATACGTCGCAGCACTTTGTAGGGCTTTATTATAATATTTTGGGTGATCTACAAACGTAATATCCCCAGACATTACTTTGTGTATCTCATTGCAACCTGTAACTAGCGAATCGCCATTGCCCACTAGTGTCTGCCCGATTAACTCATTTAAAATAGTCAAACTTTGTGGCGTTTTAA
Source organism: Sphingobacteriales bacterium (assembly GCA_043768865.1). Classification (GTDB taxonomy): domain Bacteria; phylum Bacteroidota; class Bacteroidia; order Chitinophagales; family JAYVJZ01; genus JAYVJZ01. Next base: position 1,101 of record JAYVJZ010000209.1, on the reverse strand, counting down.
ATTTCATATGTACGTATTTTATGTTGCGAATTTACAACATACAAGCAAACGAAAAATCTAAGATTTTTCTTATTTATTTATTTCTTAATCACAAATACATTTTTGGGAGTGCCCCCTGAAATAGCTAATGTTTCATCAATTTTTCAAAATTGATTTTAATTTTTTAATTTTCAGGGGTCGGGCTGCCCGTTGCAAGTCCTCGTTCGTTCGTGCCTCACTCTCTGTGGGCTTTTCACTCGCATCCCTCACTCAGCATTCGTAGTTAATTTAAAAGCAGTGCGGATATATTTCACACTCAATAACGAATTTTATTTCTCAACAAATCTTAAATAAATCTTATTATTGTAAACAGCCACTTATTTTTTATTTTTGAAACAATATTTACCCAAACAATATAACGATACTAAACCTGTAAGTATCAGCTATAGCTAGCGTTGCGTGTTGTGCTACATTTTCTTATTCGCAATGTTGCTTTGAATAATTGGAACATATTTTTTTTGAAATTATTTAACTAAATTTACACATTGTTTTATTAACCAATACTTATTAATCATAACACGTATGCGTTTTTTATTTTACACTTTCACCGTTTCCCTTCTTTGCCTTGCGGCTTGCACCTTCTCGCCACCCGATTCGCAACAGCTTTTGCTACAACTTTCTCAACAAAAAGGGGGAGCAGAAGAAGAAAATCATGCAGCAAAAAAAGCATGGGAATTAGCACGTTATGCTGATCCTGCGACTGGTAAAATACCATTCAACGCATCTGCTTTAGATAGAAAATTTTATTTAGAAAATTTAAAAACACAATCCAACACACGCAACCAAAACATCGATACATTAATTTGGCAGAGTCGTGGTCCTTGGAATGTAGGCGGTCGCACACGAGCTTTTGCTATCGACGCAACCAACGAAAATGTGTATATCGCAGGCGGAGTATCTGGTGGATTGTGGCGAAGCATAGATGCTGGCAACAGTTGGGCACGTGTTGGCAATACATTGGTTCACCCCGGTGTGGTGAGCATTGCACAAGACACACGCCCCGGCTTCACTTCTACTTGGTATGCACTCTCGGGCGAAATATCAGGTACTTCTGCTAGTGCA
>JAYVJZ010000208.1:0-9748 GCA_043768865.1 Sphingobacteriales bacterium | reverse complement strand
GCCGACGCTCGAGCAAAATTTTTAGCAGGTTGTATAAGTTGTGAGAACAAGGCGATGTATAATATAAACCCACTGCCGTCGAGTTGAAAGGTATTAGTTAAGACTAAATTGCCGCCGTACCATAATACGACAGCCAAAACAGTGATGCCCAAAAATTCACTCAAAGGCGAGGCTAATTCTCGTTTGCGGTTAATTTTAATCATCGATTTGTTATACGTTAGATTGAAATTATCGTACCGGCGTTTCATAAAAGCCTCGGCTACAAATCCTTTGATAACTTTCAAACCACCTAGCGTTTCCTCTAATGTGGAAAGCAATATACTTAAATTTTCTTGTACATTTTTACTCTCCTTTCGAAGTGTTTTCCCCAACGAGCCTACTATAAGTCCTGTAATAATCAACATAGGAATGATAAAAAAAGTTAGTTGTGGACTGAGTACTAGCAACGCACCGAGGTATAAAATAATCATAAAAGGATCGCGGGTTGTTACTTCTATTGAATTCAAAATCCCCCATTCTATCTCTCCAACATCGCTTGTGGTGCGGGTAATAATATCGCCCTTGCGTTGATCATTGAAATAGTGTAAGGGTTGATTTAGAATCTTTTCATAGATGGCATTTCGCAATTTATATACTACTCCTTGTCGCATCGGATTGATTATCCAAAAAGCTAAATACATAAAAACAGATTTGAAAAATGAGCATATTACTATTAGAATACATAATAGCAGTAGGGCTTGAGAGGCGCCGTGTTGCGTTTGAAAGGTAGCAAAATAATGTGTAAAGTGCGATGTGTAGGAGTCTAAATTGATTAAACTGCTAGATGCTTGAGGTGCGGCTATCGAAGTGGCATTGGTGTTCAACTTCCCAAAAATCATATCCATAAAAGGCTTGAGGAGCAATAGCAACAACAATGAAGTAAGGCTAGAGAGTAAGTTCAATACAATATTGAACACAATATTGCTGTAATATCCTTTGGTAAGTTTAATTATTTTTATGTATCTTTTCAATGGAAAAAATTATTTTTTTTGTGAATTTTAATGGGTAATCATTCCTTTTTTAGATAGTAAATCTAAGTATAAATTGGCAAGGTTTTCGTTCATAGTTGCTAAAGAAAAATTCTGTAAAACCCAGTTTTTAGCATTGTTTCCCATTTCTTTTCGCAATGCTTCGTTAGTAATCAATAACTCTGTTTTTTGAATCATTTTTTCAACATCACCAACGTCCACCAGATAGCCTGTTTCTTCATTTTTTAATGTACATGCTGTGCCTCCTGCATTAGCCGCTACCACGGGAGTTTTGCTAGCTTGTGCCTCTAATAGGCTCACGGGCGTGCCGTCGTTCAACGATGTGAGCAGCACTATGTCCATGCCTGCTTGTACTTCGTCTATGTGCTGCAACCAACTCGTGTAGGTAATTGTATGCGTTTTGGAGTTGCTTTTCAAAGTGGTTATAGAGCAATTGAAATCGGCTGCAGCTTGCATGACAGTTGCTTTGTCATCGCCATCGCCGATGATGAAACCTCTAATTTTTTTTGAAGTTTTCTTTTGCAATGCAGCTATTATTTCTACAAACATCGGCACATTTTTGCTAGCAACTACTCTGCCTATTATTCCTATCGCTACCTCATCATCTGTCAATTGCCATTCGTCTCTGAATCGTTTCCTTTTGAGTTCGGTGTTGGCGATAAATTTTGTAAAGTCAATCCCAATAGGGAGTACATGCGTTTTGTTAGCAGTACTTACTTTATATACTTCACACAAATCATGTTTTACTTCATCGCTTATCGCTAGTATAGCATCGCATTTTGTGGTTAAATATTTCTCAATTAATACAAAAAAAAAGGAAACCAAAGGGGAGAAGAAATGTTGAAACACATGCCCATGAAACTGATGAACTACCACGGGTACGCCTGCCGAAGCAGCTGCCAAACGCCCTATTGCACCTGCCTTTGCAGCGTGTGTGTGTACGATGTCAGGTTGTATTTTTTTTAATATTTGACGCAATTGAAAAAACGACTTTATGTCATAATAGGGGTTGAGGCTGCGGCGCATAGATCGTATCAATATAGGTTGTATTTGCATCGCTTGTGTTAGGTGCGTTGCGTCGCCTTCATTGCTGCTACGCTGTCCGCTTATCACAGTTGTTTCGAAGCATTTTGGCAAGCCTTGAGCCATGTTATAAGCTATCAGTAGCAACCCACCTAGGTTGTTTCTATTTATAATTTGTACAACTTTATGTGGCATATAAGTAAACTAAAAGCAGGTTAGCTAACTGTACACCAACGATACCAATACATATACCTACCCATACCTCGCGCACGGTATGTTTTTTTTGTATTAATCGTGAGGAGGCAACTAGCCCACAAACAACAATCGACGCTAAGAGTAAAAAAAAAGTATCGTTTTTAACTATATAATACAAATTTAAAAAAAACGCCACCATACTACTAGCACCTGCTGCGTGCAAACTTGTTTTAAAAAAAATAGTAACAACGAACGAAATAGCTAATGTAAGCACCGCGCCCGTAGCAAGAAGTTGAACTATAAACGGAGCTTGTGATTTGAAACTCACTACTGCACACCAAATATAAAAAACGAGGTTGCTGATGAGGGGTATATATCGCTCGCTACGATCAAACATTTCAATGTCTTTCAATAGGCCAAGTTTTTTCATTAATACGATTGATAGCACAGGAAATAACACCGTATTGACAAAAAATATAATGATGATTTCACTACTGCCGAGTAGGTTGGGTTGCGTAAAAAGATACGGCGCCACCCAATAAGTCGCTATCAAAGCATAAAAAGTAACAAAAACGGGCTGAAAAATGTAGGATATAATTTTAGCAGAAAGCTGCAACATAAATTAATAATTTTAAGCAAAAATACATCATTTGATAGCTAGGGTTATGATGTTTTCGTTATAATTTTATTGCAAATGAATAGATTTTATTTTACTCTAAACACGATACGCACATAGCCAGTCTGCTCTGGCAGATCGCCTTCGTTAATATAAGAAGATTTGACCGCTTTTATTGCTTTTTGTACAAGACCTTGATTGCTTGTGGTAGAGCCTTTGCTATAAAACTCTGCAGCCAATACACGGCCTTTATTATCCACTTTTATTTTTAATATTATAGTACCGGTCTCTTGCGTGTTGTCGGTTATGATTGGTTTTTGTTTAAATTTTCTACCATTCATATTTAATTCAACTCCACCACCGCTGCCCATGCCCGTACTCCAATTGCCTCTGTTTTTAGCACCTGGGTCGCCATTAGTTGCTCCCATATCGCCATTGCTTTGACCGTTGCCTTCGCTAGTGGCGCCATTGTTTTCATTGGCATTGTTGCCCCCTGTGCCCGTATGGTTTTTCGCCTTAAACAGCGCGTTAGGGTTAGCTGTACGTTGAGGGGTTGAGTTATTAGTTACGGTTGAGGGGTTGGAGGGCGGTGTTGCTGCTATCATCGAATTAGTTGATGTTGCATTTGAGGTCGGGTCAGGTATTTTGCCTTCCGTCATAGCTGTTGTAGTTTCATAATCTTGCGTTTCATATCCTTGTGTGGTTGCCTCACTAGCAGGTGTATATGGGTCAGTAGTGGTAGTGGTACTTTGTTGTGTTGCGGTGTTGGTGGGTAGTTCTTCAGCTGCAAAATCGCCTTCTTGCAAGGGTTGTATTTCGCCATTGCCCGTGTCGCTATTGCCAAGATTAATAAGCATACCCTCGAGCGTAGGCTCAGGCGGAGGTGGCGTTTTGAACGAAAACAACATAAAACACAATAACAAAAGTGAATGTACTATTACAGTAATTGCTATGCCTTTTATATGCCGATTGCTTGGGTTATTTTCTGTTATTTGCATGAATGATTTAACGGATAAAAGTGAATTAATATTTTGCTACACTAGTTACTTATTCATTGATATGATGTTATATTAACAAATTTACACATTAGTTTATGATTTTTGTTTTTAAATTAATTAACACCTACAAGAATTGTCGTATAATAGCTACAGTATTTCAAAAAATAACACTTGGTTTATCGTTCTTGTATTCGTTTTAATTCATAGCCGTTATTATTTGAGCAGCAATTGTGCTACTACGATACTATGTAACCATTATTTTGATTTTTTGAAATGATGATTTAAGCAGCATAAAATACGTATAAAATTCGTAATTTTACAGCTATGGATTGGCTCTCTGCTCAACGTGGTTTTACTGCATATTTACGTTTAGAAAAATCGTTATCTGATAATTCTGTTGAGGCGTATTTGCATGATGTATCATTGCTCAAAACCTTTGCCAACTCTCTCGATACGCCCCTCTCTCCCGATGCTATACAATATGCCGATTTGCAACAATTCATCACTTATATCAATGAGGCACATCAATTTATGCCACATACGCAAGCTAGAATTGTAAGCGGAATCAAGGCTTTTTATAAATATTTGTTGATAGAAGAAGGGGTGGATTCTAACCCAACAGAATTGATAAGTGGGCCTAAGTTAGGAAGAACGTTGCCTGATGTATTGCAACAAAATGAAATAGCGGATATGTTAGCCGCTATCGACCTATCTACTCCCGAGGGGCAGCGCAACCGTGCTATGCTTGAGACGCTCTATGGTTGTGGGTTGCGGGTGAGCGAACTGTGTACATTACAGCTAAGTCAACTGCATACCGATATTCAATACATCAAAGTAATAGGCAAGGGCAACAAAGAGCGGATAGTGCCAATTGGTAAGATGGCGTTGAAGTATATTGCTATATATGTGGAGCATATCAGAAAGTTGAATACTATTAAAAATGGCTGCGAAGATGTGCTATTTCTTAATCGCCGGGGAGCAGGGCTGTCGAGGGTGATGGTGTTCTACATTATAAAAAATCTAGCTTTGAAAATCGGTCTTACTAAGACTATTTCGCCACATACGTTTCGCCACAGTTTCGCTACTCATTTAATAGAAGGTGGGGCAGATCTTCGTGCTGTGCAAGAGATGTTGGGCCATGCAAGCATCACAACTACCGAAATTTATACCCATTTGAGCAATGATTATTTACGAGAAACTATAGCTATGTTTCACCCAAGAAGCTTTACCAAATAAGGAAAGCACTGATTTGATATATTTTTTTTAAGCAACCGCTTCGCCCTCCTCCAAGGTATTTAAAAACAAATCGGCTCTTGTCTTTATGTTATTTTTCTTTGCAATATCCCACTTGTTATACGTTTTAACTAACATACCCAAACGTGGATTTTTTAAAAATACAACACGATGTGTGTCTAAAAAACGCCAAAACAAAGCGTCCCACGTGTCTTGCCAATCACCCTTCGCATAATCACTCATTTTCATTAAATAATTACTCCCACTCACGTAGGGTTTCGTGGACATCAAGCCGCCGTCGGCAAATTGACTCATGCCATATACGTTTGGCACCATTACCCAATCGTACGCATCTATAAACAACTCCATAAACCAACGATAGACCTCGTCAGGGTCAAACTCACAGAGCAACATAAAATTCCCCAAAACCATCAACCGCTCTATGTGATGGCAATAACCCGTTTTTAAAATCTTTTTAATAGTCGTATCTATAGGTGCTATACCTGTGGTGCCGTTATAAAAACTTACAGGTATTTTTTTTGTGAATTTCCAAAAGTTTTTAGTCCTTTCTTCACGTCCTTTAGTAACATAAACTCCCCGTATGAACTCCCGCCAACCAATGATTTGGCGTACAAATCCTTCTAACGAATTGATAGCAACTCCATTATCCAAACTATATTTTAAAGTTGTTGCAATGATCTGCTGCGGGGTGATTAATCCAACGTTGAGCATTGGAGTCAGCAAGCTGTGGTTCAATAGCATTTCTTTTTGCACTATAGCATCTTCATAATCCCCAAACTCAGCCATTCGTTGATGTAAAAATTCAACCAACCAGGCTTCGCTTGCATCGAAAGATGTTGGATAGATGCAATTTTCTATCTCCCCTATATTATCACCAAAGTGAGTCAGGGTATAGGTTTTAGCCTCTGTTGTATAACTATTTTCCTTCGGAAATAGTGTTTTTGCAACTGCCTTCCCTTTTGGATATTTCTTTCGATTTTCAACATCAAACGTCCACTGACCGCCTGCGGGTTGCCCTTTCTCGTCTATTAAAATACCTCGTTTGATGCGTTCTTGTTTATAAAATTCTGTTTGATAAAATTTCTTCTTAGTAGTAGAAAAAAAACTAGCCAAATCCTCATTTGTATTCAAAAAAAGTGGAGACGCAACTATGTTTAATTGTATTGATAATGCTTCACAACCTACGGTTAATCTTCGCATCAACCAATCATCAACAGGATCAACGATGTTAATATATTCGATGCCTTTTGTTTTTAAAAAATTCAATAAAACCCTACAATCAGAGATGTTTTGATGCGTTTCTACGTAGTGTAATTTTAGTTTTTTTTCAGTTAGATACTGCTCATAATACTTCATAGTTGCTCTATGAAAAGCAATTTTTTGTTTGTGAAAATTAAATTGCTTAAAATATAAATATTCTTCTACCAAATAGTACGTCCCCTCTAATTCAAATAACGGATTGTTTTTGAACAATTGATTTGGAAACACAATATTGGCGGTATTCGTAGTAAGTTTAGCAGGCATTCGCTGTTAGTATTTTTTTAAAATAAGGTGTTTTGAGTGGTTGTTTTTGATGGGCTCTTTTTGTTGCGCGTATGCTTTTGTACTATACGTTTGCTTTCTGCTTTTACTTCATCATTTTTACGATGTCCCCATATTTTGTCTCTTGCTTCTCTGCCCGCTTCCTCTAACACAACCGCAGGTAGAGGATAATCTGTACCAATTTTTATTTCATACAATTCTTGCTCCAACAAGGATAATTTCCAAGGTTCGTGTACCAACGTACTCGGTAAGTTCAACAATTCGGGTACCCATTTTTTTATAAAATTACCTTGCGTGTCATGATCTAACGACTGCTTGAGGGGGTTATACATGCGTACCGTGTTGATGCCTGTTGTGCCGGCCTGCATTTGTATTTGAGGATAATGTATTCCCGGTTCGTAATCTAAAAACAACTGCGAAAGATGATGCACGCCCATACGCCAATCGATATCAAAATGATGGCAAAGCACAGAGACCAACATAGCACGCATTCTAAAGTTGATCCAGCCGGTAGCTAGTAGGCAGCGCATACATGCGTCCACCAGCGGAAATCCCGTTTTTCCTGCTTTCCAGGCTCCCAGCAAGGCTAAATTATTAGCATGTTCAAGGCTTTCATACCCACGGTTGATACATCGATATTCATATTCGCATTCCATTTCAAATTTTTGAATAAAATGGCAATGCCAGCGCAGTCTAGTTAACATGCCATCGTATGCAAATTTAGCTCCACGGTAGCTTTCGTGGTTTTTTATAAATTGATACACCTGTCTAATCGATATATTGCCCCAAGCTAAATAAGGCGACAAACGCCCACAAGACGTTCGGCTTTCGCTAGGTTTTGAGATGTGTTTATGATATGTGCTGCCACGCCCCGACACGAACGAAACCAGATACTGCCACGCCGCTTGCTCTCCAGCGGGTTGATAGGATGTAGGATAATTTTCAAGCTCGTTTAATAGATTTTCTTGCAACCTATATTCATGCTCTATCGACAAGCAATTGACCGATATTTTGTTTTGAATAATCGAACCACATATTGTCCCAAACCAGCGTTTGTCCCAATCTTTGCGTGTTTTGAGGCCACGTATAACGCCATCTTTTTGAAATTCTATCCACGCGATATCATTTGTTTTGCAGAAGTTGGCTACCCACTTGTCGCGATCCCATGTTAGTTTGATACCGCTCTCTTGATAACTCACTATTTTTTTTATATCGAATGTAAGGTTTAGAAATGCAAATACCACTTGTGCGTTAGCATGAAAAACGGTAATATATTTCCCCGTTTGCTTGCTTGCAATATTCATTTTTTTAATAGAATGATATTGAAATTGTAAATGCCGCAACGAGGTAGCTTTGTGTTGCATCAATGTAGGCTCAAACAAATATATAAGTATATATGGAATGGTTTCATTTTCGGCAAACGCAAGTGGTTCATGGTCTTGCGAGCGAATATCTCTTTTTATCCAAACTATATTTATTTCTTGTTTTTTCAAATTAAATGACGAAGTATTTTCACGTTTTAACAACTACACAACACAGCGAAGTTATTAATTTTTAAGTTGATTTTTTGATGTCATTTTAGTATAGTTACTACATCTCACATCATTAAAATCTATTGTTGTCAATTGTTTTTTATTAAAAATATCCTACATTGACAAGGCTCATAGTTATAGCATCCGTTCAATTTTATTTATCTTTGTTGCCTTATGCGAACAGTAGCTTTTCATACTATAGGTTGTAAACTTAATTATTCAGAAACCTCAACACTCTCGAGGCAGTTGCAAGAGGTAGGGTATGTCAAACAAGCATTTGATGCAGTGGCCGATGTGTATGTAATCAACACCTGCAGCGTTACTGACAATGCAGACAAGGAGTGTCGCGAATTAGTACGCCGCACTCTACGTATCAACCCTGAGGGTATCGTAATAATAACGGGTTGCTATGCGCAGCTAAAACCCAAAGAGATAAGCGAAATACCCGGAGTTGATCTTGTATTAGGCGCAGCCGAAAAGTTTAATTTGCCTATGTATTTAACAACATTACTACACAAAAACACAAAAGGAGTTTTTCATAGTTGCGACATTGAAAGTTTAGAAACTTTCAATGCGTCGTATAGTATAGGCGACCGTACCCGCTCGTTTTTGAAAGTGCAAGACGGTTGCGATTATAGCTGCACCTATTGCACGATACCTTTGGCACGTGGCAAAAGTCGCAGCAGTGCAATAGTCGATGTGCTTACGCAAGCTCAAAACATCGCCTTGCAAGGAGTTAAAGAAATCGTGTTGACAGGCGTAAACACGGGCGATTACGGACTCGCTATCAAAGATAAAGTAGGGCGAAGTTCGTCGTTTTTGGAGTTAATTGAGTTATTAGATTTACAACATCAAAGCGTGGACAGATATCGAATATCTTCAATAGAACCTAACCTTCTGAGCGATGCAATTATAGAATTTGTAGCCCAAAGCCAAAAATTTATGCCGCACTTTCATGTGCCTTTGCAAAGTGGTAGCGATGCAGTGCTTAGATTAATGAAGCGACGCTACCTTAGCGAACTCTACGCCCATAAGGTTGCTAAAATCAAACAATCCTTACCGCACGCCTGTATCGGCGTTGATGTGATAGTTGGATTTCCAGGTGAGACGACAGCTGATTTTCAAGCCACGTATGATTTTTTAAACCAATTGCCCGTCAGTTATTTGCATGTTTTCACTTACAGCGAACGCCCGAACACCAATGCAGCTATGTTGCCCAATCGTGTTCCAATGCAGGTTCGCAAAGAGCGTAATAAAATATTGAGAGCATTAAGCGACAGCAAAAAATCCACTTTTTATAACGAACACTTAGGCACCACTCGGGCTGTGCTTTGGGAACACGAGCACGACCAAAACACCATGCACGGTTTTACTGACAATTACATTAAAATAACTACATCGCTAGTGCCTCAATTATTAAACACGATAGACCACAACGTGCTGCTGCAAAAACAACTAAACAGTATGGTACACGGCAGCAGCAGCCTCATGCTCAATACGCTCGAGCAAACAATACACGGTGCTTTGCAGGTGCCCCGCTGAACACGCATTGCCCCTCAA
>JAYVJZ010000207.1:0-5891 GCA_043768865.1 Sphingobacteriales bacterium | reverse complement strand
CATAAAATCTAATTCTTGCAATGCAATGTCAATATTTTTAACCCAAATGCAATTGAACCCAAACTCACGCCCTGCCTCGATATTGTCAACCAAATCATCTAAGTATATAGTGCTATTCACCTCTATTTCATACTTATTTTTTACATGCTTAAATATTCCTTTTTCAGGCTTCCGTTTGCCCACTTCATGTGAAGCAATCACGTGGTCAAAAAGCAGTAATGTATCTTCATAATGCTCCCAACAATATTCATAATGTGCATCGTTGATGTTCGTCAATGCGAGAAGTTGAACATTGCCTTGAAGCCGCTGAAGCATTGCATGTGATTGAGAATAAACGCCCGTGAAAATTGCATTGAACGCCTCGTCAAATTCCGTTGTTGTGAACACATTGCCAAATCGATTGCAAATATCTCTATTAAATTTTTTTCTCGTTATCTCACCACGTTCATATTCATGTAACAACTTACTATTTGCCAACATTTCCATCGAAAAATCTAACTCTTTAGGTACCTTGTGTTCCAATCGTTCGATGCACAGACGCCAGTTAAAATCAATCACAACCTTACCTAAATCAAATATAACTGTATCATATTTAGTACTCATACTAGGATTAAAATTTTGTTTAAATTATGCTACGAAATTATTATAAAATATACTAAATAGTTCGTAAAAATGTAAAATATTTATAAACAAATCTAACTAATCAATCAAACAAAAACTAAAAATCAGGGGACTCAATTTATTCATCAAAGACAAACAAAATAAAATGTTGGATAATAACGATGCCATACCTGTTGCAGATACTACAATACTATCTACCCACGATACGAGCACCGCTGATATGCAATCGCACAATGCAATCAAAAAATAATTCAAAATTGAAGGAATAATTAGAGGCAGCTATTTGTTGATATAAAAGTCTTTATAGCTGCATAAGCGGCACAGCCGATATGAAAACTAATCACAAAAATAATAATAGAAAAGTAAGAACCTGCTTACAAATACCACCAAACATTAGTGGCTAACCAACCCGTGCTTGCTTTTATAGACAACATATTCGAAAAGTCAAGTCCCACGATCATTTCAGGTTGAATATCGCAGCTATTCGCTTTTATAATCTAATTAGATTCGTTAATAGACCCGCCCTAATTGCACATTATTTTTGCTGAAAAGTACAATAAAGGCCGGTGTATTTTTTTATTTTTATAAAAAAGCAACCCTTGTCAAAAGCAACAAAAAATAGATAGACCTGTCTCCTTGTGCAACTTAGGCAACAATATATGCTCATTTTTTTGTTGATTCAATAGCAGCTAATGCCTATATTTTAACATCATCAAATATGAATTTCGTTATACGATTTATATATTGTATTTTTGCGAAGTAATAAATTCCCCTACTCAACTTATGCAACTTAACGCTGCCATTAAAGGAATAGCAGGCTATGTGCCCGATTTTATATTAACCAATGCACTACTCGAGCAGCTAGTAGATACCAATGACGAGTGGATAATGAGCCGAACCGGCATCAAAGAACGACGTATTTTAAAAGGCGATAACCTTGGTACAAGTTTTATGGGTGCTGAAGCCGTGAAATTATTACTCAATAAAACCAACGTAGCACCTGAGGATATTGAATTGCTGATATGTGCTACCACGACACCCGACATGCAATTCCCTGCTACAGCCAACATAATAACAGATATATGTGGGTTGAAAAATGCATTCAGTTTCGATGTCAATGCAGCATGTAGTGGCTTTATATACGCACTTTTCACTGCTTCACAATTCATAAAAAACGGCACGTATAAAAATGTAATTGTTGTAGGAGGCGATAAAATGTCAAGCATTATCGATTATACTGACAGGCAAACGTGCGTGATATTTGGAGATGGGGCAGGAGCAGTACTGCTTCAACCCACTACCGACGGCACGGGCATACAAGACGCGATACTACGTAGCGACGGCAGTGGTAGAACGCATCTACATCAAAAAGCCGGTGGGTCCGCTAATCCTGCCACTATCGATACAGTTACGGCTCGGCAGCATTTTGTATATCAAGAGGGGCAACAGGTGTTTAAGTTTGCCGTTCGCAATATGGCAGATGTAGCTGCTGAAATAATGAAACGCAATAATCTGACAGCAGATGATGTCAAATACCTAGTGCCGCACCAAGCTAACAAACGTATCATAGATGCGACGGCGAACCGAATGGGTGTGAGTGAAGATAAAGTAATGCTGAACATTCAAAAGTTTGGGAATACAACTAACGGTACTATACCGCTCTGCCTATGGGAATGGGAGGATAAGCTGACCAAAGGCGACAATATCATCTTAGCAGCATTTGGAGGGGGCTTTACGTGGGGAAGTATTTACTTAAAATGGAGTTATTGAAAGGTAGCAATCACAGAACACAGTTTATAATTAATACAGTTTATAATTAATATTAAAATAAAATACCAAACAATCACACAATGGCATCAACATCAGAAATCAAAAAAGGACTTGTATTTAGATACAACAACGACATTTTCGTAGTTACAGAATTTCTACACGTCAAGCCTGGCAAAGGAGCTGCATTCGTAAGAACAAAAATGAAAAGCGTAACGAACGGCAAAGTGCTTGATAATAACTTTCCATCAGGAGCAAGTATAGATACGGTGTCTATACAATATCGGCAGTTTCAGTTTTTGTATAGCGACGACAATGGCATTAACCTAATGGATCAAGAAACATTTGACCAAATAGCGATACCTGAATACCTAATCGATTTCCCAAAATTATTAAAAGAAGGAATGAATATCACTGTGCTAATCGAAAGTGCAACTGAGCGGCCACTTTCGGCTCAAATGCCAGATAAAGTAGCGTTGGAGGTTACGTATGCAGAGCCTGGTGTCAAAGGAGATACTGCCAACAATCCTACCAAAAGAGCGACATTAGAAACGGGCTATGAGATGCAGGTGCCGATGTTCATTAACACAGGCGATAAGATACGTGTTGAAACTGAGAAAGGCCAATATGTGGACCGTGTGAAAGAATAACAAAGTATTGATATTCTCTATAACATAAAGTATAAAATTAGCGAAACCAATCGTTACTTTGTAAAACATTATAAACTAAATTATTAAGTGAAACACATACGCAACTTTTGCATAATTGCACACATTGACCATGGTAAAAGTACCCTCGCCGATAGGCTTTTGGAGGTAACAAAGACAGTTACCGAAAGGCAAATGCACAACCAAGTGCTCGATGATATGGACTTAGAAAAAGAACGAGGCATTACTATCAAAAGTCATGCGATACAGATGGACTATGTCTTCAAAGGCGAAAAGTTTGTATTCAATCTCATTGACACCCCCGGTCATGTTGATTTTTCATATGAAGTCAGCCGTTCTATCGCCTCATGCGACGGGGCTTTGCTTCTTGTAGATGCCACTCAAGGCATACAAGCACAGACTATATCTAATCTTTATTTGGCTTTAGAGCAAGACCTCACTATTATTCCTATTATTAACAAAATAGACATGGACGGGGCGATGATAGAAGATGTGAGCGATCAAATAGTAGATTTGATAGGCTGCGATGTGAGTGAAATCATGCACGCAAGCGGTAAAACGGGGGTTGGCGTGCCAGAGATACTAGAAGCGGTGATGAATCGCATACCTCCCCCTAAAGGCAGTGTAGAAGAGCCTTTGCAGGCATTGATTTTTGATTCTATATTTAATTCTTTTCGTGGCGTAATTGCGTATTATCGTATCAAAAACGGAAAAATAAAAAAAGGAGACAGGATCAGATTTGCAGCTACCGGCAAAGAATACATAGCAGATGAAGTAGGCATCTTGCGTATAGGCTTAGAACCTCGGGCTGAAGTGTGTGCAGGCGATGTGGGGTACATAATAACGGGCATCAAGCAATCGAAAGAAATAAAAGTAGGGGACACGATAACCCTTGTTGAGAACCCTTGTACCAATTTGATTGAAGGTTTTGAAGATGTCAAGCCGATGGTATTTGCGGGTATTTATCCTATTGACACAGACGATTATGAGCAGCTTCGGGATAGTTTAGAAAAGTTGCAACTCAATGATGCTTCTTTGGTGTATGAGCCTGAAACGTCTATTGCATTAGGGTTTGGGTTTCGTTGTGGCTTTTTAGGGTTATTGCATTTAGATATTATAGTCGAACGATTAGAGCGTGAGTTCAATATGACCGTTTTGACAACCGTACCCAACGTTTCGTATCATGCATATTTAAACAACGGCAAAGATCATGTTGTCAACAACCCGAGCGACTTCCCCGACCCCACGCATCTCAAGCATATAGACGAACCTTGGATAAAAGCTCAAGTTATCACAAAACCTGAATATATCGGGGCAATTATGAGTCTGTGCATGGAAAAAAGAGGGGTACTTTTGAGTCAAAATTACCTGACGACTACACGTGTTGAGATGAATTTTGAAATGCCGTTAGCCGAGATAGTTTTCGATTTTTATGATACTCTCAAGTCTATTTCAAAAGGATATGCTTCGTTTGATTATTATCAAATTGGATACCGTGCAGGCGATTTGGTGCGCCTCGATATCAAACTCAATGGCGATAATGTAGATGCTTTTTCAGCACTTATACATCGTGATAAGGCCTATAGATTTGGGTCGCGTTTGTGTGAAAAGTTAAAAGAATTGATACCCAAGCAGATGTTTGTAATAGCTATACAAGCCGCTATAGGCATGAAGATTATATCACGTGAGACGATAAGTGCGATGCGAAAAGACGTAACTGCCAAATGCTATGGAGGTGATATATCACGCAAGCGAAAGTTACTAGAAAAACAAAAAGAAGGAAAGAAAAAAATGCGACAATTTGGAAAAGTAGAAGTACCGCAAGAAGCGTTTATGGCCGTGCTGAAGCTGAATGATTAATGATTAAAAATAAAACTAGTAACGTATGCAAACTCCAAAATTTTCAAACATCAATACGAATTTTAATTCACAATTAAAATCAAGAGTGCAAGCGTATTTTATTGAAAAAAATATTACACCAAACGGCAATTTTACACTATACGCCAAGGCTTGCGTGTTGCTTATCAGCTATTTTGCATTGTACATACAAATGGTTTTTTATACGCCTAGCTCCTTCTTGATAGGTCTTGCAGAGTGCATAGTACTCGGTTTTGTAACTGCCGGTATCGGGTTTAATATCATGCACGATGGGGTACACGGGAGTTTTAGTAGCAAAAAATGGGTTAATACGCTAGCAGGTATAACTTTGAATCTGATAGGAGCAAGCAAAATAATGTGGTACAACAAGCACAATCTTATACATCACACCTACACCAACATAGACGGTGTAGATGATGACATAGAAATACAGCCTTTTATGCGCCTATGCCAAACTCAAAAGCATTATAAAATCCATAAATATCAGCATTTTTATTTTTGGTTGTTGTACAGTTTTTTGCATATTTTTTGGTTGTTTAAAAATGATTTTCAAAAATATTTTACTCAAAAAATAGGTGGAATAACAATCAAAAAAATGACCAAAAGCGAGCACATAGGTTTCTGGGTAGCCAAAGCACTATATGCTTTTTTTATGATTGCCGTACCGATATACATGGTCGGGTTTTTGCCATGGTTGCTTGGGTTTCTTACGTTCAGTTTAGTTACAGGGTTGGTTATAAGTATTGTTTTTCAATTGGCACATACGGTTGAGCATACTGATTTTCCGTTGCCTAGTGCATTGACTAACAAAATCGAAAATGAGTGGGCGATACATCAAATACAAACTACCGCCAATTTTGCAACAAAAAGCAAACTGACGAGCTGGTTTTTAGGAGGGCTTAATTTTCAAATAGAACATCATTTATTTCCTAAAATCTCGCATGTGCATTATCCTGC
>JAYVJZ010000206.1:0-8396 GCA_043768865.1 Sphingobacteriales bacterium | reverse complement strand
TATGTCTGTGCTACACGACGCACAGCCATCGTTGGGGTGCGGGGAGGTCAAGTGAAGTCGCACTCCTGTTTCGCTACACTTATTAAACTCTGGTAGCGTTTGGTAGTGCAAAAAATTGTATCTTTATGGTCATCTAATTTAAGTGCTGAACGCTGAGTTTGGAGTTTCTATTTGTTGATTGATTATAATCATATTGTAAACTTAAACCATGTTTTTTACATTTCCAAATTTATTTTTGGTTATTTTTTATTTTGACTTTAGCAAATGTAAAAAGAATACGTGATTCGTTTTATTATTAACAAAAAGATTTAAAAATAGTAAACCACAGCTGAAACAGCATTGACAAAAAATAATACACCTACTTGTGTAGTTTTGTTAGACCTATGTAAATTGAAATTTACACAAGTCGATTTGCCAAACTTATTAGTTGACTTAGTCATTTTGAAATAATAAATAAACTTAATAATTAAAAATAAAATGAACATCAATATTTTTAATTCTCTTGGCTATCGGTTACTTTTGTCTCAAAATAATTTATAATTATGCCTAAAGATATTTCGATTAAACATGTTTTGATTATTGGCAGCGGACCGATTGTAATAGGGCAAGCTTGCGAGTTTGATTATGCTGGATCGCAAGCAGCACGGTCGTTGCGCGATGAGGGCATCGTAGTTACGTTGATCAATTCTAACCCCGCAACCATAATGACTGACCCAATTATGGCAAATCATATTTATCTTTTGCCTTTGACTGTTGAAAGTTTGGAGCAGATATTGAAAGAACGACAGATAGATGCTGTGTTGCCTACTATGGGTGGTCAAACGGCATTGAATCTTTGCAAGGAGGCCAATGAAGTAGGTCTATGGGAGCGGTATCATGTTCGGTTGATAGGGGTAGATATTGCGGCTATAGACAAGGCTGAAAACAGGGAACAATTCAGGCAAATGTGCGTTTCGTTAGGTATTGATGTGGCGCCTAGCAAAGTGGCGAATTCTTATTTGGAGGGCAAGGAGATTGCACAGCATATTGGTTATCCGCTCGTGATACGTCCTTCTTTTACCCTTGGAGGTAGCGGGGGCTCGTTTGTGCACAACAAAGAGGAATTTGACGAAAAACTGCAACGGGGTTTGCAGGCCTCGCCTATACATGAAGTGCTCGTTGAAAAAGCGGTGTTTGGTTGGAAAGAATTTGAGCTAGAGTTATTGCGAGATTGTATGGACAATGTTGTGATTATATGTACGGTTGAAAACCTCGACCCAATGGGCATTCATACGGGTGATAGCATTACCGTTGCACCTTCGATGACCTTGAGCGACACGGCGTATCAGCAGATGCGCAACCTTTCGATGCTCTTGATGCGGAACTTGGGGAATTTTGCAGGTGGTTGCAATGTTCAGTTTGCACAAGATCCAATTACAGAAAAATTAATAGCTGTTGAAATAAATCCTCGTGTGAGTAGGTCATCTGCATTAGCGAGTAAAGCTACGGGATATCCGATTGCCAAAATAGCTGCTAAGTTGGCTATTGGCTATAGTTTAGATGAATTGAAAAATCAAGTTACTAAAACCACCTCAGCGTATTTTGAACCGGCTTTAGATTATGTAATTGTAAAAATACCAAGATGGAATTTTGATAAGTTTCAAGGTTGCAACGAAACGTTGGGGTTGCAAATGAAATCGGTTGGCGAGGTGATGGGTATCGGTCGCAGTTTTTTAGAAGCATTACAAAAGGCCTGTCAGTCTTTAGAAAATAACAAAATCGGACTAGGCGCTGATGGTAAAACACACATGAAAGCCGATCAAATATTGGATAGAATACAAGTAGCAAGTTGGGATAGAATATTTATGATTAAGGAGGCTCTAGTACTCGGTGTGCCTATATCGACGTTACATAAAATCACAAAAATCGATGTATGGTTTTTGCATCAAATCAATCGACTCGTTACTAGTGAAATTGCATTTAGAAAACTAACTCTGCCGACTATAACCTATGATGTAATGTTAGAAATGAAACAAATGGGGTATAGCGATGAGCAATTGGCTTATCTGTTAGGGCGCGATGTTAGTGAAGCTGATGTCAGGGCTAGGCGCAAGGCCTTAGATGTAATACGCACTTATAAATTAGTAGATAGTTGCGCAGCCGAATTTGAATCCAAAACACCTTATTTTTATAGCACATACGAAGAAAAATCAATAACGGTATAAGTCTGTAAATGGTTCACTATTTTTTGCTAATTGAATAATATAATTACTCAATAATGATGTGTTTTATTTAGAAATGAGATGTGTTGACTTTGTAATTATTACAGTTTTAATATTGTATGCTAGTGTTTATGATTATTATATTTTCTTATTATAGATTGAATAGGATTGAATAGTCGATTTGTTTTATCAAAATTTTATACTCCATACAGGAAAACTAAATTGAATAATCGCATCCTGCGTTATATTGCTTCTTGCTTAAACTAATTACGTTTTATAATTTTAACCTAACACGCAACTTAGTACAATTGTCCTATGAGCAGTATTTAGTTGACAATAAATAGATTATCCTTGCTATTAAAAAAAGTCAAAAGTGCACATTAGTTTTTCAATGTACTTCCCATTTATTTAACATTAGAGCAATGACTATTAAATGATTGATTAACTTAGTTGTTTGTACAAAAAAAAGGCTACTCGTAATTGAGCAGCCTTTTATTATTTAATAAATAAGTGTGTTATTTTAGTACTTTTTGACTGTCTTTGTCTAAGTCAATAACCACCGGAGTAGCTATAAAAATAGATGAATACGTTCCTACTACAACCCCTAATAACATGGCGAAAGAGAAACCTCTTATTACCTCACCACCAAATAGAAACAATACAAAAACAACTAAAAAAGTAACTAACGACGTCATTAGCGTACGAGAAAGTGTGTCGTTGATTGCACTGTTAATAACTACTTCCATCGTTTGATTTTTACGGATGCCGAGGTATTCACGTATTCTATCAAACACAACAACAGTATCGTTAAGTGAGTAGCCTATTATCGTTAATATAGCGGCTATGAAGGTTTGATCTACCTCTAGTGAAAATGGCATCACGCCACTTAACAATGAGAAAAGGGCGAGTACAAACATAACGTCGTGTATAGTTGCGATGATAGCACCCAAGCCGTATTGCCACTTGCGAAAACGTATTACTATGTATAAGAATATCAAAAGTATAGATACCAAAGCGGCGATAATAGAAGATGATTTGATATCATCAGCTATTGTAGGACCTACTTTTTGTGAACTCATCAGGTTTTTGTTGATGAAGGTATTGAAATCAGCACCGCCTAATCTAGACTTCAATCCGTCGTATAATTTATGCTCCATCAAGCTATCAACCTCGAGCCCTGTGTCGTTTATTTTATGTGAAGTTATAATACGAACTTGATTGTTGGCGCCGAAAGTCTTAACAATAGGCGCTTCGTCTCCAAAAGACGCCGTTAGTGCTTGGCGTACTTCGTTTGTGCTTACGTCTTCGCTAAAACGAACAGTGTACGTTCTACCTCCAATAAAATCTACACTATAATCGAACCCTTTGAAAATCATAGACAATATACCAACCACTATGACCGTGCTAGATACAATATAACCTATACGGCGGCGTCCTACGAAATCAAAGTTGATTCCTTTGAAAAGGTTTTTTGATAACGGAGTTGAAAATTTAATTTCTGTACCACGGCTAAGCAACCATTCAAAAATAATACGAGATATTAAAATCGCAGTGAATAATGAAGAAATAATACCTGCCACCAAAACCACAGCAAACCCTTTCACAGGCCCTAAACCAAAGTACAACATCACAGCACCTGTTATTAAGTTTGTTATGTTGGCATCGAGTATTGATGACAAGGCATTTTCATACCCATCAGCTAGTGCGACTTTCAATGATTTGCCAGAGGCCAATTCTTCTTTTACTCGTTCAAATACAAGAATATTAGCATCGACAGCTATTGCAATAGTAAGCAAAATACCAGCCATACCTGCTAGGGTAAGCGCAGTGCCGATAGAGGCAAGGAAGCCGATGATAAAAAGTAAATTCAGTAACAACACCGCATCTGCTACCCAACCTGATGTGCTATAATAAATTATCATCAAAAATATAACTAACAAAAACCCGATTAATAAAGACAATAACCCTGCTTTGATAGACTCGTTGCCGAGTGTGGGACCTACTTGCTCTTCTTCTACAATCTTAGCTGGTGCCGGCAATTTACCCGCTTTCAAAATAGCAGCTAAATCCTGTGCCTCATCTATTGTAAAATTTCCCATTATTTGCGTATTGCCTCCTGCTATCTCTTGGTTCACGTTGGGAGCAGAATATACTTGATTGTCAAGCACCACCGCTACTGAGCGACCGACGTTATTGGCCGTCATTTTTTTCCATTCTTTCGCCCCTTGCGTGTTCATTTGCATTGTTATGTCTGGCTGCCCTTGTTGGTCATAATCTTGCTTTGCATCGACAATTACGCTACCGTCTATAGGTGCTTCGTCGCTAGATACTCTCTTTTTGATTGCGTATAACGCAAACACATTAGACCCCTCTTCTACCGATTTAGCTCCCCACAAGAATTTTACATCATTTCTCAACATTGCTTTAATCTGTGGAATTTTGAAATACGATATAATCGTTGCGGTATCTTTAGCTGATGCATATCCCATCATTGGCCCTTTAGCTACTTGTTTATTATAATCTGCATCTTCGCCCGTTGGCATTTGTAATTTTGCAAACAGTGGATTTTTTTTGCGTATCGCCTCACGGCTGGTATCTTCTCCCCCACCTGCACTCGTATCATCACTCAATAATGAATTTTTATTAGAGTCATTTGTTGCATTATTGAGGGCGTTAATTTTCTTCGTTGTATCTGCCTCGGGCTTTGCATCAGCAACTACTTTAGTAGTGTCATTTTTATTATTTTTTGCAAACATATCACCCGCACTTCCTTCGCTTTTGTTCGCTTCTTCTTTGATCACATAAGGTAACAATGCTGTATTGATAGCTGCAAATGAAGGGTAAATATCGTTGAGGGTGTACGTTTCCCAAAATTCTAACTGTGCAGTGGCTTGTAGTACTTTCCGCACCCTGCGTGGGTTTTGTGCACCCGGCATTTCTACAACTATACGTCCTGTGGCATTGTCAAGGCTGATGTTTGCTGCTGACGTACCAAACTTGTCTATACGAGAGGTGATTATAGAATACGACCTTGCAACTGCTTCGCTGGCTTCTTTTTTGATTACTTCAATGACTTGAGCATTCGTAAAATCTATATCAATCTTGCCCTTGTTTTCAGCGGTAGCGAATATTGAAGATAGCTTAGCCCCCGCGTTTTTTTGTTGATAAATATCACCAAACAAAGTAACTAAATCCTTGTTAGATTTTGCTTGTGCCTTGCTTGCCTCTTCTAGTGCTGCTACAAATGCAGGGTCAGTGCTTTTGCCACTCATATTGCGTATCAAATCCTCAAGAGATACCTGTAACACAACGCTCATTCCACCTTGCAAGTCTAGCCCTAATGCAAGTTGTTGCTCTTTGCATTGTTGATACGTCCATTTTTTAAATCCTAAATTATAAACCGTTTTGTTAGAAACGCTATCCAAAAAATCTTGTTTGAAGCGTTTAGCTGATTCAATTTTCATGGAATCAGGCGTGCCCGCGTTCCTGCTCGACGCATACGCAAGGGCATTGTTTTCAACGTTGTTGGTAACGAAGGTAAATGTGAGTTGGTAAAAACAAACGATTACTAAAAGAATTGCAAATACCTTAATGATGCCTTTCGACTGCATAGCGTGTTGGTTTATTGATTGTTAGTTGATATAATTCAAGTTTTAAAGGGGGTGCAAATATACGGATTAATATTCATAAAAAAAAGGTTACTACGCTAAATAGGTGGCATAAATCCGTCAAACCTTACTTTTTATTACTCTACGTTCAATATCTTTGAACCGCAACGACTGCCCTCAATCAATAGCTAAAAAGTAGAAATCAATCTATTGTATGTTGTGGTATGTGTTAGAATCGTTCGTTTTATTTGGATAAAATATAAACGAACAATCTTAACAATTGAACCCACAAAATAGTCAAACCCATTGGATTATTAAAGAAAATAGGGCTGAGTATAATAATTGAAAAATGACAATTAAAAGTAGATGGCAACGTTTTAAATTGTAATTTATAGTTATGTTGTAAACGCAAACAAAAAATCACTAAATACTTAACCCCTATCTTGTTTCCTCCTATTACAAATCTAACCATAAAAAAAATTGGTAGTAACCGAAAGGAATAAATTAAACATACGTAAGAAACATGTTATATTTGAAAAACAAAATATATGCAAAACAGCAAAGTAATACAACTCATCAGCAGCCTTCAACCCAAGGAAATAAAAGGGCTTGAGCAATATCTTGCAAAGCATATAACGCCCAAAGAGGCACTTGTCAATGCGTTGTTTGTTGTAATAAAAAGTTGGATTGTAACTAATGACAATACGCTAATTATAAAAGAAGTAGTGCTTAATAAGCTGCATTTGAGTGATGATGAAGGAGACAAAAAATTCAGGTATGCCTGCACATATCTTGCACAGTATGTTGAACAATATTTGATACAGATTCACCTTCAAAACAACCCTATTACGAGCAATGAACTATTACTAAAAGAATTGCAGGTACGCAATGCTAAGAAACAATTTGATACCATTATAATAGATGAGTTTGAAAAAAATAAACTAAACGAACCTAATTTTTTGAACTATTATGAGAAAGAATTTCAGCTGAGCGAATTGAGATACAAAGCGTTGCAGCCAAACGAACTGAGAGGCGAAAAAAATAATTTGCAACATTTGGTTGAATATCTTGATTTGTTTTATATCACTCGCAAGCTCTATTATACCTGCGAATTGTTAAACAACAACAACTCTTACACCTTTCAATACAAAGCAAATTGGTTGGCCGAGCTACAGGTGATGATTGCTCAAACAAAAGACAAAACACCGATACTTGACACTTATAACACGGTGCTACTGACCTTGCTATACCCTGAAGATGAATCGCACTTTTTGGCATTGCAGTCAAAAATCGAAAAGCTATATCCCACATTGCACCCCGCTCGATTTAAAGAATTAAATACCTATTTGCGTAATTATATTGTGCGAAAAATAAACACGGGATTTAATCAATATAATAATCTTCTTTTTGAAAACAACATCATGATGTTGCAAAGAAAATTGTTTTTGCTCGATCAATATTTCGATGAATTTGCATTCAAAAACATAGTAGTCATCGCCCTGAGAGTAGGGCAAGTGCAATGGGCCGAAACCTTTATTTTGCAGCATCAAAACCAGCTTAATCCGCTGAACAAGGACAACGCATTAACGTACAATACTGCATATTTGTTATTTCATAAAAAGGAGTATCACAAAGGGTTGCAGTTGCTTAATCAAGTCAGTTTTACTGATGCTTATTATCATTTAGATAGCAAATCGCTGTTGCTTAAATTGTACTATGAACTCGACGAAACAGCACCATTTTTCTCGCTTATAGAGGCATTCAAAGTGTATCTAAAACGCAACAAAAAAATAAACGAAAATCAATTGTTGTTTTATTCCAACTTTATAGTATTTTGCACTAAATTATACAAAATAAAACTCCAATATCCACACAAAACCGAAAAACTGGAAAACGAATTAAAAACAGCAATAGGCGTGGCTGACAAGCAATGGATAATTACTAAACTCATTGAAATTAAATCAAAATGATACAACAATTAGGCGGTATTTTTATTACAAGCAAACAAGCTGCAACCCTTGCACAGTGGTACATTGACAATTTGAAATTAGAACTTTGCTACACCGAGTCTGTTACATGTTGGTGGGTGAGTTTTAATTATTTTAATGACAATGATTCTCGTTCTTATACTAATTTTAGCATATCACAAAGCAACGAAACGCAACCTACACGCATATTTACTATTAATTTTAGGATTGAAAATATGGACCAGATGATTGCACATCTAACCTCTAAAAACATACTTATTGATGGTCCTAAAACCTATGATGAAGGTATATTTGCATGGGTTTTCGATGCAGATGGCAACAAGATTGAACTGTGGGAGGATACAAAAATGATGGAGTAAAACATTTGTTTACTTAGTAGCTCGAGCATAAAATTAACTTTAAACTCAATTTTACGATTTAGCCCTACTTCACTATTTCAATTATATATAAAATTGTAGCGAATAGTACGATTGCAAACATTCCTTCACTTACGCCTTATTCAAATCCAAACGCCCTAAGCGCTTGAGGTACGCCACGTGCGACCATATTGCATGATGTGTACGTTTGAATTCAATATATTTAACACCCATTTCCTCTGC
>JAYVJZ010000205.1:0-5151 GCA_043768865.1 Sphingobacteriales bacterium | reverse complement strand
AAATCCCCTTTGGCTCTTCAGCCAATGCCTTTGCTACTGCTGCACTATCAACCACAGAATAGTTGGTTAGTTTTTTATTTTTGTTTCCAATATTTATCGATACTGAGACATCTTTGTTAAGCACCGTACTTTTTGGTTTCGCTACTACTTTATTACCACCTGTAGTTCCATATTTGTCAGGACTTGTAACCTTAGGCGTATAAGCACCTGCTGTAGTAGTGGGCTTTTTTGCAACAGGTTTTTTTGGTGGGGGAGCATATTTTTTTTTCTTTTTTTTGTATCCGTATTTTGATAATTTTGCTGTGGGTTTTTTGGTAGGTTTTTTCTTAGCAACAGGCTTTTTCTTTGGAGTCGGTTTTTTTGATTCTGTTTTGGCTTCTTTTGCGGCAGCTTCCTCTTTTTTTAATTCTTTTTCTTCTTCTACATCTTTTATTTTACTATAATCTGGCATTATTAATTCCTCTTCCTCATTGGGTTTCAGCTTATTTTTACTTTTTCGAGCTTTATATTTATGTAATTTATTTCCATTTTTAAATTCTGCGTCTATGTATTGAAACGTAACAATTGCATTAGTGAAATCGCCTTTGAACATCTCCGCTTGCCCCATCATCAAATAAGCGTCGTCCACCCACTTGCTAGTAGGGTGAAGTTGTATAGCTATAGATGTTTTTTTGAATACAGTTTCCCAATCGGCTGCCATACCTTTAGCGTTTTCAGTATTAATAACAAATACATCTAATAGATTTGTATAATCATTGGTTTCGCCTGCTATAAGCTGTTTTGAGTCTTGCCTCAACAACTCTCTTGCATTAAAAAAAAAATTGTATTTGCAAGTTATGTCATGGTACAACCTATGAAAGATGGAGTTTTTTTTGAGTGTACTTTTCGATTTCCCTTTTTGAGCCATAGCAGCATTGCCTGATAACATTGCAAGAAACAGGATAATAGAATATAAAAAAAAACGGTTGAACATACTATGCATAAAAAACAAAATTACTACTTAATCTTATCACATCATAACGTTGAACAATAAATAAATAGTATAAGTTTTTGAAATTAGCAATGTTGTAATATTAGTAGTGAAAGATTTTAAAGTTATGCGTAAATTTGCTATTCAAACTAATTATTAAAATGATGCATTCTAAATTTTCACCAAAAGTAAAAGAAGTAATATCGTTAAGTCGTGAGGAGGCCCAACGTCTCGGCAATGATTATCTCGGCTGCGAGCATATACTTTTAGGTATAATTCGCGACGGTGAGGGCATGGCTATACGAGTTTTAAAATCGTTGCATTGCGATATTGATTTGCTTCGCAATAGTATTATCAAAGCAGTAAAAGAAAAAGGCAATTTACACTTTTATCACACCGCTACCAACGACATACCTGTTACTAAGCAAGCAGAAAAGATAATTCAGTTGTCGTTTTTAGAGGCTAAACTGTTCAAACAAGAGATGATAAGCACGGAGCATTTAGTGCTATCAATGCTCAAAGGAACGGATAATCTAGTATGTAGTGTATTGAAGCAAAACGAAATAAACTATGAACTTTTTTTTGCTGAATTGTTGGCAATCAACAAAGAAATAACTGGAGAGTTCGATGGCAACACTAACGATGATGATTTTGATGACGATAAAAAAGGCAACTATCAATCGCAAAAAAAATCAACCACAGCCCAAGCCAAAACCAAAACTCCTGTACTTGATAACTTCGGCAGAGACATTACTAAACTAGCTATAGAAGGCAGCTTAGACCCTATAGTAGGTAGGGAAAATGAGATAGAACGAGTATCTCAGATATTATCACGTCGCAAAAAAAACAATCCTATTCTTATAGGAGAGCCTGGAGTTGGCAAAACAGCTATCGTTGAAGGGCTTGCGCTGCGTATTATTCAACGAAAAGTAAGCCGTGTGTTGTTTGACAAACGAGTAGTATCGCTTGATCTAGCTGCATTGGTTGCAGGCACTAAATACCGTGGTCAATTTGAAGAACGCATAAAAGCAATAATGGGCGAGCTTGAAAAAAACCGTGATGTTATACTTTTTATTGATGAAATACATACTATTGTAGGGGCAGGTGGTGCAAGTGGCTCACTCGATGCTTCCAATATTTTCAAACCTGCTTTAGCTAGAGGGGAGTTGCAATGTATTGGGGCTTCTACCTTAGATGAATACCGTCAACACATTGAAAAAGACGGTGCCTTAGATAGGCGTTTTCAAAAAGTGATTATAGAACCACCAAGCATGGAAGAGACGATTATTATATTGGATAATATTAAATCGAAGTATGAAGATTTTCATAATGTTGATTATACACCTGAAAGCATCAAAGCGGCTGTAACGCTGAGTACACGCTATATAACGGATCGTTTTCTGCCCGACAAAGCCATCGACGTAATCGATGAGGTAGGTGCGCGCGTTCACTTAAAAAATATTTCAGTACCGACTACAATAGTAGATTTAGAAGCTAAAATAGAGTTGATAAAAATAGAAAAAAACAAGGTAGTCAAATCACAAAAATATGAAGAAGCAGCCAAGCTGCGAGACGATGAAAAAAAGCTATTTGAAGAATTGTTTGAGGCAAAAAAAGTATGGGAAGAGTCCCTCAAAGAGCAGCGGCACCTCATCACAGAAGAGCATATCTGCGAAGTAGTAGGCAGCATGACGGGCATACCGGTCAATAGAATTTCGCAAAGCGAAAGTAAAAAACTGTTGCACATGAACAAAGACCTGCAAGGCAGTGTAGTGGGGCAGGACGATGCACTTAACAAGATTTCAAAAGCTATACAACGCAACCGTGTGGGTCTCAAGGATCCTCGCAAACCTATCGGCTCGTTCATTTTTTTAGGACCAACGGGCGTAGGCAAAACCGAGCTAGCTAAAGCGTTAGCAAAATACTTGTTTGATTCTCCCGAAGCCCTGCTGCGCATAGATATGAGCGAATATATGGAGAAGTTCAGCGTTAGCCGTTTGATAGGTGCACCGCCGGGCTACGTAGGCTACGAAGAGGGAGGCCAATTGACCGAGAAAGTTAGACGCAAACCCTACTGTGTACTGCTATTAGATGAAATCGAAAAAGCCCACCCCGATGTGTACAATATCCTACTGCAAGTGCTTGACGAAGGCTCACTCACCGATGGTATGGGACGCAAAGTTGATTTTAAAAATACATTGATTATCATGACCTCCAACATCGGAGCTAGACAATTAAAAGATTTTGGAACGGGTATAGGTCTCACTACCACTGCACGCAAAGACCAAGAAGAAGAATTGTCGAAAGGTGTGATAGAGTCTGCATTAAAGAAAACATTCTCGCCAGAATTTCTTAACCGAATAGATGATGTAATCGTATTTAATTCACTCAAAAAAGAAGATTTAACCAAAATAATAGACATCACATTGGCAGTGGTGCTAGAGCGAATAAGCAAACTAGGCTTTGAATTGACCCTCAACGAAGAGGCTAAGTTGTTTTTAGCAGACAAAGGCTACGACCCGCAGTTTGGTGCTCGGCCATTAAACCGTGCTATACAAAAATACTTAGAAGACCCGCTCGCCGAAGTGATACTTGCTAACGGCAACCAAAGCGGTTTGAAAATCGAAGTAACACTCAACTCCACCGAAGGCAGATTAGAGCTAACGACTATCAAACCAGAGGCCGAAGCCGAAGTATAAACAATTATTATTATTTTAAAATAACTACCCACATTCAACATAATACACGTTAAGTAAGAAAAAAACGTGCGACAACACACATGAAAAATAGATACAAAGACCTAATAGAACAGACTTACGACTTTCCTCAAGAAGGCTTCGATGTGAACGAAAAAAATGAACTTCTTTTCAATGATCTCAACCTCATGGAGCTAATAGAAATCTACGGCACCCCTTTCAAACTTACATTTCTACCTAAGATAAGTGCACAAATACAGAAGTCAAAATCGCTATTTAAACAAGCAATAGACAAGCTAGGATACAAAGGAAATTATTACTATTGCTACTGTACAAAAAGCAATCATTTTTCGTTTGTGATGAACGAAGCCCTTAAAAATGATATACATATCGAAACCTCCTCGGCCTTCGATATCGACATAGTCAGAAATCTTTTTGAACAAGGCAAAGTAGATAAAAATGTGTATGTAATCAGCAACGGTTACAAACCCAAAATATACACCGACAAGCTCTGCCAACTCTACAACGACGGGTTCACCAATATCATACCTATCATAGACAACAAAAAGGAAATACACGACTATTATTATGGCATACAAGGCGACCTAAAACTCGGCATCCGCATCGCCTCCGAAGAAGAACCCAGCTACGAATTTTATACCTCCCGCCTCGGCATACGCTACAACGAAATCGTCGATTTTTACAGAGAAAATATACAGCCACATCCAAAGTTTCAATTAAAAATGTTGCATTTTTTTGTAAACAAAGGCATCAAAGACGATGCCTACTATTGGAGCGAACTCAACAAAAGCATAAACGTATATTGCGAATTAAAAAAACATTGCAACCAACTCGATAGCCTCAACATTGGTGGGGGTTTTCCCATACGCAACACCTTCAATTTTAACTACGATTACGGCTACATGATTGAAGAAATATTGCTACAAGTACAATCAGCTTGCGCACAAGAAGGCGTACCCGAACCCAATATTTTTACGGAATTTGGAAGCTACACCGTTGGCGAAAGCGGGGCGTATGTGTTCAGTATTTTAGGCGAAAAACAACAAAATGACAGCGAACGGTGGTACATGATAGATAGCTCGTTGATGACCACAATGCCCGATATATGGGGCATGGACCAACGATTCATACTTCTCCCCATCAATAAGTGGGACAACGAATACCAACGTGTAAACATCGGCGGACTCAGCTGCGACGTCAGCGATTATTACAACTCAGGCATGGAAATAGACCAACTCTACTTACCAAAAATTAACAACACTGAGCCCCTCTATATTGGATATTTTCACACCGGCGCCTACCAAGACTCACTTAGCGGCTATGGCGGTATCAAACACTGCCTCATACCCGCACCCAAACACATCGTCATCGCACGCGACGAAAATGGCCAAATACAACATCAACTTTTCGCCGAAGAACAGCAAAGCCACAGTATGCTCAAGCTACTCGGGTACTAATTCAGTT
>JAYVJZ010000204.1:0-3026 GCA_043768865.1 Sphingobacteriales bacterium | reverse complement strand
ACATAAGGTGCATAATGCTGAATGCAATTGATTTCTTCTATCATGCTCAACTGATTATTAGATGCTAAACTATCGGTACCAATAGTTATGTTAGCGGTGTTTTTTTTCCATAAATTATAGTCGGGCAACGTTCCCTCTATGTATTGATTGGCTTGTGGACAGGTGCAATAATGCAAGGAATTTTCAAGCGAACCAAGATAATCGAAATCTGCCTGTTTGATATAGGTGTTATGCACCAAAAGCGTCGGTCTATCGGTGTTTAGCAAGGGTATTACATTGACCGTAGAGGATTTATTATTGTAGGGTATTTTATAATTATTAGCTACAAAAGGTGTCATTGCATTGCGTAATGCATTGTCTTTGACATTGAAAAACGATCGCTCTGCCAAAGTCTCTAAGTGGTGCATACTATACAGCAGCCCCGACTCATCGCTCTCTTGTATGAGATTAAACAATTCAAAACTACAACTATACAGGGCATGCAAGGTCATAGATACGCCCTCGAAATATTGTGAAAACTGATTAAAAATTTTTTTAAAATAGCTAAACTTATCGTCTGCCTGCGTGCCATCTACTCCCAGACATTCTACGAAAGTGTGGTATTTGATTTTGCTTTGTAGCTTCACCTCTATCGTGTATGCGTGGTTGCTAATATCGCCAACGGCAACTGTTCCCGCACTATACATTGCTTTATCTTGCAGGTAGGCTTCGTTTATTTTTTGTTGTAATGTGGCGGGGTCGGTGCCACGAATGTGTGATAAAAAATCGACAAGCCCAGTGCCTTGCGGTATTTTGTTATGCAAATGCGACAACTCCAAATGACAGTGTGTATTAACAAAACCCGGGGACAATATACCTTCAAAATGCTGCACCATACTAGGTTCTACAGTAGTATAATCAACCAAAGCTGCTACGTGAAGATTGTCGTGCAACACCAATATTTTGTTTTGCTCCAATTTAAAATTGGGCGTGTAGATAAGTGGAGCCGTTAGATAGCGCATACTGATAATAAAAAAACAGGTGAGTGAATAGCAAATATAAAATCTAAACAGCTAATAACCTTAAATACAACCTGATGATGTTCAAAAAAAACAAGTACTTTGCAGACGCTAAGCACAACTTGAATGCCTCAGGTTGAGCTTATTATTGTTGAGGTATTTTCCTTACATAAAATAGCAATAGTCAAGCACCGACCCCACCCTATGTTCTGTAATTATTGAATACGAATAAACTCGGTGGGGGCAAGCCCAGACTACGTTTACTTTTAATAAATACTTGAATCAATTCAGTAATTCATTGACCTTGCTGATATACTGAATAGCGATTGTGAAGGGCGTGGCGTCGAAACTTTTTTGATTGTATTTGCTGATGTAAATCCGCTTAAAACCCAAGCGTTCGGCCTCTGCGATACGCTGCTCAATTCGATTGACGCCACGTATCTCGCCACTCAATCCTACCTCCGCCGCAAACGCACAGTGGGCAGGTATCACGAGCTCATTGTGAGAAGATATGAGAGCCGCCACGATGGCCAGATCTATCGCCGGATCCTCAACCCGCAAGCCGCCAGCGATATTAACAAACACATCTTTCATACCAAAGCGAAAGCCACAACGCTTGTCCAGCACGGCTAACAGCATATTCAACCGCTTTGTATCAAAGCCCGTAGCACTGCGTTGTGGCGTGCCATATACCGCATCGCTCACAAGTGCTTGTGCCTCTATCAATATCGGGCGAATGCCTTCTACCATCGCTCCAACGGCTATCCCCGTAGGCTGTTCGTCGCGTTGCGTAATCAATATTTCGCTTGGATTACTAACCGCCCTCAGCCCTGCACCACTCATTTCGTATATACCGAGCTCCGATGTAGAGCCAAAACGGTTTTTTATTGTTCGCAAAATACGGTACGTATAATTACGATCTCCCTCAAATTGTATTACCGTATCGACCATGTGCTCTAGCACCTTAGGCCCTGCTATAGCTCCATCTTTAGTGATATGACCAACTATAAAAACGGGCACCTGACTCTCCTTCGCGTACCGCATCAACTCCCCTGTGCACTCTCGTATTTGCGAAATACTGCCCGGCGTTGCCTCGATTGCATCTGTGTATAATGTCTGTATCGAGTCGATAATCACCAACTGCGGCTGCAACTCGTTCATCTGCTTAAAGATAGACCCAGTGTGCGTTTCAGTGTAAATATAAAGCTCCGACGAAGCCTTCGCCAACCGCTCAGCTCGCAATTTAATTTGCTGATCGCTCTCCTCCCCACTTATATAAAGCACCTTCACATTGTGCATCAACAGTGCCACTTGCAGCAATAATGTACTCTTGCCGATGCCCGGTTCGCCGCCAATCAAAATCAACGCACCCGCCACTATACCCCCACCTAGCACACGATCTAGCTCTTCGTCTTGCGATGACAATCGAATATTAATCTGCGGAACTATCTCGTTTATTTTTTGTGGCACGGGCTTTACGCGATCCGATTTGCCAAGCCCCACCGACTTGTCGTTTTTGCTGAAAGCCTCCTCCACTATCGTGTTCCACTCACCACACACCGAACATCGACCTTGCCATTTTGCACTCTCCGACCCGCAATTTTTACAAAAAAAAACAGAAGTTTTAGTCTTTGCCATTATATGATTTATTTAAAAAAAATAGAAGCAAATTTAATCAAGTTTTTTATCACTCGACGCTTTTAGATTGCCACACTACTAAATTAAACCAAAAACTACCTAAAAACAGCTATGATTTTAAAATAAAAACAAAGCCAATCTAT
Organism: Sphingobacteriales bacterium; assembly: GCA_043768865.1. Classification (GTDB taxonomy): domain Bacteria; phylum Bacteroidota; class Bacteroidia; order Chitinophagales; family JAYVJZ01; genus JAYVJZ01. The sequence continues at coordinate 247 of JAYVJZ010000204.1, read as the reverse complement.
TAGCTAAAAAACCACAATAATTGTAGCAGTACTCTATATTATTAATACAAAAAAAGTAAACAAATGAAGAATTAATACGTGTTGGGCGTGCCTCCGCCGATACGATTTGTATTCAACAATCACCAAATATAAGGCGGAGTCGGTCCCCGGTTCCCGCTATTTTTTATGAGGAGAATACCTCAAAAAAATGAGCTACACCTAAGGCCCTCACGCACCTTCGGTTTGCTTATACATTTGTGTTATAAGC
>JAYVJZ010000203.1:0-2366 GCA_043768865.1 Sphingobacteriales bacterium | reverse complement strand
ATACAATGTTATGCTTCGTATTTGCGTAAAAACGATGATATTGCGTTGAACGCGATGAGTGCGGGGTGGATGAATGAGTTTGTGGAAGTTGTGCTAGGTAGTGCGATAATTATACCGATTTCGATAGGATATTTGGGCATTGACAAGGTGGTTGAAATGACAACAACTGGGGGCCTTGGGTTGGGTTTCAAAACATTACCTTATTTGTTTCAACAATGGGGGCCTACGATGGCGTTGTTGGCGGGTGTGATGTGGTTTGGGCTTTTGTTTTTTGCTGGTATAACTTCTTCGTTGGCTATGGGCACTCCGTGTATGGGTTTTATGCAAGACGAGTTTAGATGGGGTAGAGAGCGATCTGCATGGGCCTTTGGGGTGGTGATTTTTTTGCTTGGCTTGCCTACGGTTTTGTTTTTTAATCAGGGTGTGTTTGATGAGTTTGATTATTGGGCTGGTACCGTTTCGTTAGTGGTGTTTGCGTTGGTAGAAACGATACTTTTTGCGTGGGTGTTCGATATAGAAAGAGGGTGGCAAGAAATCACTCGAGGGTCTGATATTAAAGTTCCAATAATTATGAAATTTGTAATTAAGTACGTAACGCCTCTGTTTTTGGGTTTTGTATTTGTGATGAGTTTGCCTGAGATATACAAAAAAATAAGTGATTTTAGTTCTTTGCCCGTAGTGCTGTCGCGTGTTTTGTTGATTTTGGTGTGGTTGGGTATTGCGTATGTTATCCGTGTGGCTTACTACAAACGCAAGCGGGAAGGGCGTTTTATAAATATAGATGATGAGTTTTAATTTTTTTAATTAATAAATAACTTCGATTATGAATACTTCAGCTTTGATTATGATGTGTGGCTCGATGAGCATAATAACACTTACTACTGTATATTATTTCTATAAAGTATTGGTAACTCCACCGCCTGTGGCAGAGGATAATCGGCCGGAGATTAACAAACCAGATTTTTCGTGATATTTTTTCTACTTATTTTTATTATTTAAAGCAATAGGGTATCAAAAAGTTGTTTAAAGAGACGGCGCTGTATGGGCTGAGTAGCATGGTGGGTAAGTTTTTGAACTACTTACTTGTATTTGTACATACACGTTATTTTATGGCAGCTGAGTACGGTCAAATAAGTGAATTTTATAGTTATACGGGGCTGCTTATGGTGCTTTTTACGCTGGGTTTAGAAACTGGATTTTTTAAGTTTTATAATGATGCAAAGTCAGAATATGACAAGCAGAAAATCTATGCAACTGCTTATTGGACTATGGCTGCAAGCACGCTACTGCTGAGTAGTTTAGGGATATTATTTTGCAATCCAATTGCGAATTATTTAGAATACCCACAACTAAGCAGCATGGTGATTATACTTTTTATGATACTTGCTTTTGACACACTTACAACGCTGCCCTTTGCTTATCTTAGGCAACAAAACAGACCTTTAAAATTTGTATTTATAAGGTTGTTAAATATTGGTATTAATATTTTGTTTAGTATCTTTTTTTTGGTGGTATGTCCTTGGCTTTCTGCTAATGGGTATGGGTTTGTAGATTTGTTTTATCAACGGGAGTGGGGTATATATTATGTTTTTGTTGTTAATTTAGTTGCGAGCGTAGTAACGATGCTATTGTTGAGCAACGAATTAAAAAAAGTCCGTTGGATTTTTGATAATTCAATATGCGTAGGTTTATTGCGGTATGGTGCACCGCTGATATTAGTAGGCACTGCGGGTATCATCAACGATACGTTTGATAGAATAATGATTAAAAACTTATCTCAAGGAAGCCTAGACAATAGAAACGAACTCGTAGGACTGTATGCCGCCGGCATCAAAGTATCTGTTGTAATAACTATGTTTATACAAGCGTTCAGAATGGGAGCGGAGCCATATTTTTTTAAAAACGCCGACAAGCAAAACTCGCGATCGCTATACGCCGAAGTGATGAATGTTTTTGTGGTATTGGTATGTTTCATTTTTTTGATTAATTGCCTTTATATTGATGTTTGGAAGTTGCTCATTGACGAGCGTTATTATGCAGGTTTGGTGGTAGTGCCTATTGCCTCGCTTGGCAGGATTTTTTTAGGTATTTATTATAATCAATCGATATGGTATAAGAATACAAAACAAACTACAATAGGTGCAGCTATAGCCTGCGCCGGAGCTATAATCACACTATTGCTCAACTATTTTTTAATACCTAAAATCGGCTATTTAGGAGCAGCAATTAGCTCCACTTGCACGTATTTTTTGATGATGCTTTGCTCCTATTTTATAGGTCAAAAATATTATCCAATACCTTATCAACTTCTAAAAATAACATCGATTTTCACCTGGACGATAGCCCTATTCATAGTGTTTACAGTG
>JAYVJZ010000202.1:0-9479 GCA_043768865.1 Sphingobacteriales bacterium | reverse complement strand
GTAACTGTGATTGGTATTTTTTCTAAAATTACGTTGCTGCTGTCTAGTCCAAATCCTTTCTCATCGGTCAACGCATAGCGTTTGAGCAAGTCATACACATCCATTACAAACTTTTCTACTACGGGCAGATTATTATCAAACGAAATAAGTTTTTCTACCACTACGAACTTGACATCTCCAGTTTGTTTTTTTCTATTTATTGTCAAATAAGGACTTTCAAATTCTATTTCTTTGGCTTCGGTTAAATCTTCTAACACACGACGAAAGTATAAATTTATCTTTTGTTCGACTCTAAATCCTAATCTAAAATTCACTTTTATTACATCATTAGGCACTAACGTTTCGATGGTATAATCCATCTGATAGGGGTTATCCATGTTTTCTACATGTATGAACCAGTAAATATCGGCACGTTTTGGTTGATTATCAAAGATAGAATACATCACTCGTTCTTCTATTTCGTGCATCGTGTTTGCACTAGTGAGATACGCCAAGTGGGTGGCATATTTTGGTAAATTTTTGTCGTGGCTCAATTCATTTAACAAGGGCAGATATTTATCGATACTAGCAAACTCTACAAAACGATTACGAATTTTTCTGCCTCGCCACCAACAATACATTACAATCATAAAAAACAAACATAGCATAACTGTGAACCAGCCACCATGAAAAAATTTGGATAAATTAGCAATCGTAAATAACAATTCTATTACTATAAAAAACACTAAAAATGTGATATATACCCAAGCTGCTTTTCGCTTCAATATCAAAAAATTAGTGAACAAAATAGTAGTCATCAAAAATGAAAGATTAATCGCCAATCCATACGCTGCCTCCATGTTACTAGATTCTTTAAAATAAAACAAAACGGCGATGCAACCGACGGCTAGTATCCAATTAATACTCGGCACATATATCTGCCCCTTGACATTAGAAGGGTAATTCACTTTCACTTTAGGCCAGAGGTTTAATTTTATTGCTTCGCTAATAAGGGTATAGCTGCCGGTTATCATCGCTTGGCTCGCTATAATAGCCGCTAGGCTTGCGATTATGATACCTGTAATCAAAAAGCCATTTGGCATGATACTATAAAAAGGATTGACTTTGGTAGGGTCTAAAGTCTCGCCTACGTGCTGCATGAGCCATGCTCCTTGACCAAAATAATTGATCAATAAACAGGTTTTGACATAAATCCAAGAGACCCGAATATTGCCTTTGCCACAGTGCCCCATGTCGCTATATAGTGCCTCACCACCTGTACAACACAAGAACACGGCTCCTAGTATAAAAATCCCCATTGGGTGTTCTATTAGAAAATAAAATGCATACACAGGATTAACAGCACTGAAAATACTGATGTCGCCTAACAATTGTAACACTCCCAACACTAAGAGCATAGAAAACCACAAAAACATTATTATACCAAATGAGCCGCCAACTATTTGAGTACCAAACCGTTGAAAAACAAATAATAAAATCAAAATGGTAGCTACTATTGGCACAGTTGAAATATCGGGATATAACATTCGTAGCCCTTCAATAGCTGAACACACAGAGATAGGTGGTGTGATCATGCCATCTGCTAACAATGCCGCACCGCCTATCATAGCGGGTATTATTAGCCATTTGCCGCGCCTTCGTACCAGCGAATACAATGCAAATATCCCGCCTTCGCCTTTGTTATCGGCACTTAACATTAAATATACGTACTTGAAACTTGTTTGTATCGTGAGCGTCCAAAATATACAAGACAGCGCTCCATATATTATTTCTTTAGTTATTGGAATGTTGCCTACGATTGATTTGAAAACATACAATGGCGACGTACCAATGTCTCCATATATGATTCCCATCGCAACTAGGACCATGCCTAGAGATACTTTGCTTAAATCTTTTTGATTACTCATGTTTTTTTCTGATTGAAGAAAATGGTTAGGTTTAAAAATATTTAATCACGTGAAATGCAAAAAAATATTCGACAAAAGTAAGATAATTTGAATGTATTTTCTTATTTTTCATTGAAAAAAACAATCCATTTATTGAATTTTATTATGGTTTAATTTATAAATAATAGTACCAAACAATTGCTGTATTAATCGTTGAAAGATATGAATTTTTTTTATTTGTATATGATACCTCAAAACCTGCATTATAGCGTGTTTAAGACATTAATTAACGGCGTATAGCTACTTCTAAGTAGTAAGAATTTTTTTAATCATTGTCTTTTTATATGGGGACTAAAGTAGGCTATTGTTCAAAAAAATAATACACGTTTGTTGATAAACATTCAACAATGCTACTGTGTAATTAGAATTTATTTTTTTTATTGCGATTTTAGCAACATTTGCCTCTGCGTGGTTGCGGATATAGTTCAAATATATGCCCACTGTTAATGACGCGTTTCAGAGTACTTTGTATTGAAACCCAGCCTGAATCTTGTTTGAAAGCATCTTTTATTAGTTTCGTTTTGATGTTATTCAACCCCGCAATTATAACAATTAAATCTTGAAGTACAGATTTATACAAACTCAACAACGCTGCAATATTTCTATTCAAAGGAGGTTAAATTAAGCTCTTATAATATCCGGGTTCAGCCTCGTGCATAAGGGTATAAACGGCTTCAAATAGGTCGTCCACTTGAGGTTTGGAAAAGTAATCGCCGTCGCTACCGAAAGGGGTTCTGTGCGGTGCTGCAGTCAAAGTACGAGGAGCTGCATCTAAAAATGCAAATGCACCTTGGTGTTCAAGGACTTGTTGTAGCATATATGCAGACGCTCCTCCTTCAACATCTTCATCAAAAAACAAGACTCGATTTGTTTTTTTTATTGATTGTAGGCATGTCTTATCTAGGTCAAAAGGAAGTAATGTTTGTACGTCAATGACCTCAATAGAAATATTCTTTTCGCTAAGCAAAACTACCGCTTGCATAGCTATACGACAGCAGCTACCGTAAGTAATTACGGTTACGTCATCACCGATTTGCAAAATATCGGGCTTGCCGAGGGCTACCGTATATGTCCCTAAATTGGCGGGCACCATTTCTTTCAATCGATATCCATTGAGACACTCTATGACCAATGCGGGGTCGTTGGATTGCAACAGCAAATTATACATACCCGCTGCCTGCGTAAGGTTGCGAGGCACGCAAACGTGCATGCCACGTAGCGCATTTACGATCATGCCCATCGGCGACCCGGTGTGCCATATCCCCTCGAGGCGATGCCCTCGAGTTCGCACTATCATTGGAGCTATCTGACCGCCTTTGGTTCTGTATCGAAGGGTGGCAGCGTCGTCGGACAGTAGCTGTAAGCCATATAACAAATAGTCTAAATATTGAATTTCAGCTATAGGCCGCAGACCCCGCATAGCTGCACCTAGCGCTTGTCCCATAATAGTGGCTTCACGTATCCCCATATCCATCACCCGATGCGCTCCGTGTTTTTCTTGTAGGTTCATAAACCCTTGATTGACATCACCAATCTTGCCCACATCTTCGCCAAAAGCAATTATACGTGGGTCTTCAGTCAATTTTATATCAAAGAACTGATTGATTAGCTCGTACCCATTCACGCTTATTGAAGATTCGTTGTAGGCGGGCGATACACCCGTTGCCTCAAGCGAGCTTGGGTTGTTTTCAGATGTTAGTTCGCTGTGATATCGATTCTCATTTTTAGCTTGCAACTGTTTGTACAATTCTTTGATTTCATGTTTATCATGATGTATTTCGTTTTGGGTAATTCTAAAAAATGAGCGTAACGTCTCAATTTGATTTTTATGAAAATGCTCCAAAGCGTTGCTGATATTGTGTTGCAGTGCGTTAATCTCAGTAGCAAAGGCACTTGTTAATTTGTACTTTTCGAGTATGTACAACACTTGTTCTCTCTCAAACCTTATTTGATTTTGATACTGTTGCCAAGCGACTTTTTTTTCTTCGTTCACTTTGTTTTTTGCATTGGTTTCAATAGATTCGAGCTCAGATATGCTAGCCAATTCATTGACTAAAAGCCAGTTTTTAAATTGCAACAAGCCATCAAACTCCCGCTCCCACTCCAGCCTTTCTTTGGTTTTGTAGCGTTCGTGTGAACCACTCGTAGAGTGCCCTTGTGGCTGCGTACATTCCTCTACATGCACCAGACAGGGCTTATGTGTTGCTCTAGTTTTGGCTACTGCGGTTTGGTATGTTTCAATCAAAGCAGCATAATCCCATGCTTTGACTACGTAAACGTCGATGCCAACGCCGTCTGCGTCGTCAGCAAAACCTGAGGCTGCATCGCTGATTGACTCTCTGCTTGTTTGAAAATTTTTAGGCACACTGATGCCAAAACCATCGTCCCAAACGCTAGCTACAAGCGGCACTTGCATAACAGCAGCCGCGTTCAATGTTTCCCAAAAATACCCCTCGCTCGTAGAGGCATCGCCGATAGTGGTGAAGCAAACTTCGTTGCCTTTGTTGGTCAATGTATCAAGTAGATGCAAATCAGTATTTTTTTTAAAAACCTTAGAAGCAAAAGCCAAACCTAGACCACGCAACATCTGAGCAGCAGTGGGCGAAATATCTGAGCTTGAATTTTTTTGTTGCATTAGATTTTTCCAATTTCCCTTTTCGTCCATACTTCTAGTTGCAAAGTGTCCGTTCATCTGCCTACCTGCGCTTGACGGTTCGGCTATTACGTCAGTATCAGCATAGAGTTGCGCAAAAAATTGTGCTATTGTTAGATTATCTAATGCCATCATTAAGGTTTGGTCACGGTAATATCCTGCTCGCCAATCGCCGTTATTAAATACCTTGGCTAGGGCTATTTGTGGGAGCTCTTTGCCATCACCAAATATCCCAAATTTAGCCTTGCCTGTCAATACTTCTTTTCTTCCTAGAAGACTCGTTTCACGGCTTTCACACGCTAGTTGATAATCTTTTAAAAGTGATAATTTAAAATCGTTGTACGATAGAGTGGGGTCTTGTAAAATTGATGACATGCTACAAAAATACTACCTAAACGGCGTTAAGAGAACTGTATTTTAAAATATTGTAGTTGCTAAAAATATTTTTCTTTATACTAAAAATATCGGGTAGTATTGTGTTTTATTATTCTTCTAAAAAACAAACAATAACCAATGAAAAAAAATGTATTAACAGCTTTTATCTTTTCTATTTATTCGATTATCAGCTTCGCTCAACCCTTGTTCAAAAGCAACTTCAATGCAATGACTGCGAACATAGACATAAGCGGACAAGATGGGTGGACGAACAACTCTAGCACTTATGGATGTGGGCTTTGCGTAGGCATTGGTTGCATCAATTCAGATGTTGTTGCTAAAAATATGTCGTATCCTAATTATTCTACCGACTCCTTAGCCGTTAGAATTAGCGATAACCAAGATTGTTTTGGTCATGCTTTTAGCAGTGTAATTACATCAGGTAGTTTCTATTTTTCTTTTATAATAAATGTAGATAGTGCAGACGCAACGCCTCAAGATTTTATGCGATTTCTCTCTGAAGGTGCATTTAATACTATGCTTCGTGTGCGAACTAATAGCGGAGGGGCTTCTTCATTTTATTTATCGTTAGCTGACAACGGAGGCTTATTTGGCACCAATAACACAAGCGGTTTAGCGTTTAATACCAATCATTTGATAGTAATAAAATATGAATTTATCAGCGGCCCTGCCAACAATATAGTTAGCGTTTTCATTAACCCAAATGTATTATTAGCACCACCAGTTCCTGCACTTTCATTTGTTTGTAGTAGCGAAGGGTTTGGTTCTATAGATCGATTTGGCGTTCGCACCAACGCAAGTAGTGGTATACCGGGTGCATGGTTAGGAGGATTTGTGGTCGATACTGTTTGGAATAATCTAGCCACTCCTTCAATGATTGGCGAACTAGTTCAAGCCTATTCGATCAGCCCTAACCCATGCAACGACCAACTTAACATCAAATCTAATCATGCTGAGTTTGTATATAGTTTGTATTCAACTTTGGGAGCAGAGGTGCTCAAAGGCCGTGCGTATCAATCGAATGTCAGCATAGAGGTTAGTTCGCTTGCCAAAGGTATATACTTGCTGTCCCTAACTGATGCAAAAGACAACCCACTCGGTGTTAAAAAAATTAGCATTAATTAATACATAAAAAAAGGTGAAACACATGCCAAATACTGCATTTCACAATTTTATACACATTAAAAATGTAAGTTTTTTTTGTTGCATTACGCCCTACATCAACTGCAATATTTAATTATGAATGCTCTATAAATTCAATACTTACATTGTTTTTAGTTTTCTGTTTTTTCAGCGTTTTATTCTTATATTTATTTCAATAAAAAAAGCCAATATCTACCGAAATAGTATTGGCTTTTTTGATGATTAAGTGGTATTATTTTTAATTAAAACTATATATTTACTTTTAATTTAAGGCTAATATTTCTACCTTGATTGAATATTCCGTTTCTGCCGCTGAGCGGGTTCTCAGGAGCATATTTCAATCTACTCAAGTGATTTTGATAACCGATGTCAAAAATATTTTCCGCCAAAATTATAACTGTTAAAAAATCATTTTTATTAAATAATTTAAAATTACTACCTATCCCTGCATTGACCAAAGTATAAGCTGGAGTGGCAGTTTCGGTACCGAAAGCACTATAAACATTATTTTGTGGAAAGAAATAATCCATCCCAACTTTCACAAAAGTAGAAGAGGCATATTTATTGATTTTTTTTAAATCTATTTTTATTTCTGCATTATACTTAGGTGCCGGTATCAAGGGTAAAAACTTTGTACTGTCAGTAGCATCGGCTTGTGTAGCTTGGACAATTGAAAATGAATTGGATAGGTGCAGCCAATCGAACGGATGTGGGTGTATGTCAAAATAAAACTCACCTCCTACAAGCATTACATTGCCTTGAGCGAACTCAAATACCTCTGCAGGGTCGCTCGGGTCCATTGGAATCGTGTTGCTTATACTATCATTGCTTTTTCTTGCGTATATATAATTAGAAACATAATTCACAAAAGGAGAGCATTCTATCACAACGTGCTTCGTGTTCAAAAAATACGCAATATCGAGTTGATGATTGACTTCCGCTTTGAGGTTACTAGAACCCAATTCATATCTATTAGTTCCCTCATGTCGCCCGTTAGACGCTAGTTCAGCGATATTAGGTGCTCTAAATCCTCTAGCAATATTTAACTTAAAAGTAGAGGAAGGTGACGCCTGATAGGCAATCCCTAAACTCGCAGCGAGGCTTTTGTAATTTTTATTAGCTACTTCAAACTTTCGTGTAGTTGTAGAATCCTCAATAGTTGTTACTGCATCTAATGAATCTAAAAACATACTTTTCGAGTTTATATTTCTGTTATCAAAACGAATACCACCAGAAAAACTCAATTGATTCCAGGTTTTTTGTGTGGTAATAAATATACCTGCATCAAACAAATTATAATTTGGAATTAAACTTTCTACGCCTCTATTAATGTGGCTTTGTTGCATACCACTTGCTCCTATTGAGGTTTCCCAGCCTTGCATTTTATTTAAGTTATATCGTAGGTTGTAGTTGATAGTATTCAAATCAAAAAACAATTCCGTTTCGTTAGGGTCAGCAATACTTGCATATTCTTTGCGTTTGTTGTTTTGAAACCCAATATCAACGTTTACCGTTCCTTTTTTCAATATAAAATAATTCAAAGAAGATGCTCTAAGATGGTTAATCACTTGATGTGGAAACCCTGTTGCATACCCTGACAGGTCGTTGTTAGTTGCTGTAACGATATCTCCTGCTTTGTTTTCAAAAATAAAACGCCCTGTACTATCTCTATCTCCTTCAGGCAGATTTAACATCGTATTAAATGAACTAATATGCAAATGCGAATGTCCCCAATTTTTATTAACACCCAAAAACAATGTCCCGTTTAATTCATTGAAGCCAGAATTAAGAACCTTACCGTCAAACCTATTTTGAAAGTTACTCGCATATTTATTTGATAAAAGTGCTAACCATTGTATGCCTTTTTTGTTACCACTGTTAGCGATTGAATACCCAAGCAAGTTATTATTTGATTGATAATTAGTTGTAATTTGAGTTTTAATTTCATTCACGTTAGGTACTTTTTGAATAGAAAAATTCAACACCCCTGCTATGCCGTCACTGCCATACATAAGGCTTCCTGGGCCTTTTATGATTTCAATTTTACCAATACTATACTCGTCTATTTCAATGCCATGTTCATCGCCCCATTGCTGCCCTTCTTGCTTAATGCCATCGAGCAAAGTTATAACTCTATTGTAACCCATGCCTCGTATCACCGGTTTTGATATCGCTGCTCCGGTTGTAATTTGATTTACGCCAGGTACATTTTTTAATGCATCGATTATATTGGTAGCAAGGTTTTGATTTAAATAATTCTTATCCAATGTCTTGATAATTACCGGATTTTGCTTGACTAACGAACTTCGACTTACGCCTGTAATCACTACTTCATTTAATTCTTTATGCAAAGTAGGTAAAGAAAAATTGAGCGTCGTATCGTTTTTTATGTCAATTTTAATAGCGGCTGTTGCATATCCTAAGCTGCTTGCTTCGATTAGATATGCCCCCGATTTGAAATTAACAAAAGAATAGAACCCTTTGCTGTCGGTAGTTACACCTGTTTTATAATCTACTAAATATACAGTAGCGTTAGCAATAATTTCGTCATTAGATTGCGATTTGACTATCCCTGAAATAGTGTGTTGAGAATACAGATTTTGAGTTGCTAATACCAATGCAACCAATATCAAATGATATACGTTTTTCATTCTTTTTAATTTAAAATGTGAATACAATGAAATGCCCACTGTTTGAGTATCAGACAGTGTTTATAAAAAATAAAAAAGAATTGAAGGCGGTCCTTTATTAGAAATTTCGGTTTTGACAATTAATTGTAAAACGCTATAAAAATCATAAAATTTAAACTGTTGTAAGGGTGTATTGAACTCAAATTTTAAAGCAACAAAATATACTAGTAAGTTAAATTGTAATAAACATAATTCACATTTTTGGGCACGTTGTGTTATGTGATTTTGATGGCCGCACTCATTTTTACTTTCTTTGTAACTTATTGATTTTTCGCATGTTGTAGCAGTGGCAACAGGGGCAAGTTCGCTATGATGATGCAAAAATAAAGAACCATAATTGCTAATTGCATAAAATGCTAAAAAAAATAGCGCAAAAGATTTTATGTATTTATTTAAAAACAAGAAATCAAAATAATTGTACTGCGAATATAAAAAATAAATCCCAAATTGTATTTAAAATTACCTCTCCCACCCACATATTTAAATCAACAACGCCCCCAGCAAGTGGAGGCGTTTAAAAAAAACCTATAATGAAATTATTTCTTTCTATTCTTCTTTCTATTCTTCTTTCTACTCTTTTACTTTTTTATTTGCTTCGCTATTCGATTTAGAAACTTGTTTTTACAAATTTGATGTTGCTCATCACATTGC
>JAYVJZ010000201.1:0-2548 GCA_043768865.1 Sphingobacteriales bacterium | reverse complement strand
GAAGGATGCCACACCATAGTATTTTCTATCCCATAGCACATCACCTTGCTCATTGAATTTTACGAGCCAGCCGCAATAGATAACTCGCATTGGATTGCCGCCAGACAAGGTGGTGTCTGCATTTATACACTCGCCTACTGCAAGGTAGTTGCCATCGCTTAATTTTTTGATGTTGTTGAAAAAAGAAAGTCCATAAGAGCTAACGATTTTCTTGCCCCAAACTTCGTTGTAGTTGCTGTCGAGTTTAGCTATGTAGCCGTGAAGCATCATCAACTCTTTCTCTACCATAGAATCTTTCTTTGCATTCCCAATTATGTAGCCTTTGTCTTGTGTAGGAATAATTGCCCGACTTCCAAAAATACTATCGCTAGAGCGTTTCATTAGGAAATAATTGCCATTGGCAGGGTCTATTTCATAAATTACATTGCGCACTAGAATACTCTGCACAGAAACCTCATTGGGAATGTATTTTTTTTCCTCTACTGTCAGCAGAACTTGGTTACTAGCTTTTATAAACAATGAATTAGCTTGATTATACTCTCCCTCTCCGTTCATATATCGTTGCCATATCACTTCACCCAATTTAGTTATTCGTGCAACAACAACTGAATTGCCGCCCGATTTAGCCCCAGAACGCCCAACCAATAAATAATCGCTGTTTACTAATTGCACTATTTGTGTAAGCTGGTACGAAAAACGAGAGGTGTCATTATATATTAAAATAGTATCTGTTGAAAGTTGCTTATTGATTTTTGCTACTGAGCCATATCGGATTCTATTACCCTCTGCGGCATAACCTACACCAATTATATGGTTGGTATCTACCAAGATTAATGAACGCAAAACAGAATAATTTCTTAGTGAATCACCTATGTAAACATGCTGTTTTATTAAATTACCATCAATACTAAACTTAGCAAGCAAGTGTTTTTGGCTTTTCGCAGAGTTGTTCCATTCTATAATACCGCCAATATAAAGCGTATCATCAATCAACAAACAAGTGTTGTAAGTGGTAGCCCAACCATCTTTTACTATACGCTTGTTGTAGTACTGTGCTATTAAGCTGTGGTAGCAGGCAAAGCAGAGCAACAAAAAGAAGATTGGCTTTTTCACGTTGATTGTTTTTGAAAAACCACCTTCCCTACATGCGACTTGGGAAGGTGGTATGAAACATATTATTTGACAATAACCAGCTTTTGATTTGTCAGTGATTTGTCATTTGTTTTTAGGCTGTATGTATAGGTACCTTGCGCCCATAGGCTGGTATTGACCGCTACTTGACCCTGGTTGCCCGTTAGGTTTTGCTGGTGTACGACCCTTCCGTTTATGTCAAACACTTGTAGGTTGGCTTCGGTAATGCCAACAGGCAATGTAAAACTAAACTCCACGTAGTCTTTGGCAGGCACGGGGAAGACCGATACCGCAATATCGAGTGGGCTGGTTTCGCCTTTAGTGGTAACGGTTTTTTCTTTCTTGAAACTGGCCCCCTCAGGTAGCTGTGGGATGAAGCTGCAATAGTCTTCTCCGTTTAGGAATGAGAGGATATTGCAGGCTCGCACTTTGCCAAGCCCTACACTATTGGCTGCAACTTCCTCTAGTTTAAAAATTTCCGCTTCGTTTGTTTCTAATAAACTTTTACCAGCTGTGGCTTGGTTAGCCAAAATAGCTGTTACTGATTTTATTCCATCGTATTCTCGCTGCTCGTTTTCCGATAGTTTATAGAGCGTAGGAATAGCCTCTAGTAACGTAGCAGCATTTGAAATTTGGTTGGTTTGTAAATAATTATCAATAATTTGATAGTCGCCCCAGGGGGTTTGGTATTCGGCTAACCACGAGCGGTAAGCAGCCCAATCTGTAGAGCCTCCATCTTCTTCGCTGTCAGCTAAAATGGAAGCGGTCAAGACATTTACCGCAAAATCCATTTCTCCTTTATGATAGGCTATTTTATTTTCTAATAGTGTGCGAGGGGTGATATTTTGCTCGCTCATTTGTTTGAGCATCTCTAGCATCCAATCGGGTAACCGTTTGTAATCTTCGCCTATGTATTTTACGAAATTATCGTCCTTAAAGCAATCGGGGTTAGCACTTAAAATTTCAAACAAAATAGAATTGGGCAAAACCTCTTGTTTGTTATTTGCTTCTTTAAGTACTTCTTTTGATAAGTAGGGTGATTCGCTCAATAGCTTCTGATGTAGCTGCCAAGTTTCACTATTCCACGAGTTTTCTACATCCTGTTTTAAGCCTTCGGTATCACCGCCATCAATCAGTAATTTGTAGAGCTGATTCACTTGTGTGTACGCTAATTTATGCTCTGTAAAATGCTCGGCAAGTTGAAGCTTCACATTAGGGTCTAGTTTAAAAACATCTATGCCACCAGTCCTCCATGGATTCCATTTGTTAAACTTGGAAGTGCAAGTGTTTTCGTTTTCATTGTAAATTCTAACGACTTTCCCACTAGAAGTTACTGCCTGTGGGTATTTATTAGTAGTTGAATTGTCATAGATGTAAAACAAACCAAGATTAGAATGATTATAAAAATCACTTTCAC
>JAYVJZ010000200.1:0-14010 GCA_043768865.1 Sphingobacteriales bacterium | reverse complement strand
TACACATCATGCAAACTAGTTCTACCTTGTATGCGTTCTTTCAATGATTCTACTACATCTTCATTTTCCTTCAAAGCCATAGCTACAAGGCCTCTCAGCGTGCCGCAATCCTCTTCGGTTATTACCACATCGTGTGCGACATCCACCAAACGACGTGTCAAGTATCCTGCATCAGCGGTTTTGAGTGCTGTATCGGCTAGACCCTTACGGGCTCCGTGTGTTGATATAAAATATTCTAGTACCGACAATCCTTCTTTTAGATTTGAAAGTATCGGGTTTTCGATAATCTCAGCTCCCGTGCTGCCTGATTTACGAGGCTTAGCCATCAAACCACGCATACCCCCTAACTGACGTATCTGCTCCTTGCTACCACGAGCTCCCGAGTCCAACATCATATATACTGAATTAAACCCTTGATCGTCTTCCGTCAATTGCTTGAGCAACGTGCCTGTTAGACGTGTGTTTGCACGTGTCCATATATCAATCACTTGGTTGTAGCGTTCGTTGTTTGTGATAACTCCATCGTTATAATTCACCCATACCTCGTCCACCTCTGCCTGTGCTTTGGCTGTCAATTCTTTTTTCTCTACAGGTATTTGTATGTCAGATATATTGAACGACAGACCGCCTCTGAACGCCATTCTAAAGCCAAGCTGCTTGATGTCGTCTAAGAACGAAGCTGTGGTTGGGATATCAGTTTTGCGAATAATATGTCCTACTACTTCTTTTAAGTTCTTTTTAGTAAGTATATCATTGACGTAACCCGCCTGCACCGGCACACGTTGATTAAACATCACACGACCGCAGGTAGTTTCAATAATTTTACTAACTAGGTTGCCTCCTTCTAATACATTTACTTTTACTTTTATAAATGAATGCAAATCGAGCTTGCTTTCGTTGTGGGCAATCATAACTTCTTCTGCCGAATAATAGGTTCGGTTTTCGCCTTTCATAGGATGATCGGCAGTTCCTTTACGTCCCTTTGTGATATAATACAACCCCAAGACCATGTCTTGCGAGGGCAATGCAACCGGAGTTCCGTTTTGCGGGTTCAATATATTGTGTGAAGCCAACATCAAAAGTTGTGCTTCTAAGATAGCTGCGTTGCTGAGCGGAACGTGAACTGCCATTTGATCCCCGTCAAAATCGGCATTGAAAGCCGTGGTAACGAGTGGGTGCAGTTGTATCGCCTTTCCTTCAATCATTTTAGGTTGAAAAGCCTGTATCGACAAGCGGTGCAACGTTGGTGCACGGTTGAGCATCACAGGGTGTCCTTTCAATATATTTTCAAGTATATCCCATATTACAGCTTCTTTTTTATCGACTAATTTCTTAGCACTCTTCACTGTTTTTACTATTCCACGTTCTATTAGTTTGCGAATTATAAATGGCTTGAAAAGCTCTGCAGCCATGTCTTTTGGTATGCCGCACTCGTGCAACTTCAACTCTGGCCCTACTACAATCACCGAACGACCGCTATAATCCACTCGCTTGCCGAGGAGGTTTTGACGGAAACGACCCTGCTTGCCTTTGAGTACATCGCTCAACGATTTCAACGCACGACCACCCTCAGCTTTCACTGCGTTCGACTTGCGTGAGTTGTCAAACAATGAATCAACAGCCTCTTGCAACATTCGTTTTTCGTTACGGAGTATCACTTCTGGCGCTTTTATTTCAATCAAACGCTTGAGGCGTGAGTTGCGTATGATTACTCTACGATATAAATCATTGAGATCAGAGGAAGCAAAACGGCCTCCGTCGAGGGGCACTAATGGTCGCAACTCGGGTGGTATAACTGGTAAATATTGTACTGTCATCCACTCTGGCTTATTGACAATATTTTGATTGGCATCACGAAATGCTTCTACGACGCTCAACCTTTTGAGGGCTTCGCTTTTGCGTTGTTGTGATGTTTCGTTAGCAGCTTGGTGACGCAGCTCATAAGATAGGGTATCAAGATCGACTCTTGAGAGCAAATCTCGTACTGCTTCTGCTCCCATACGGGCGATGAACTTATTAGGGTCTGTGTCATCTAAATATTGATTTTCTTTTGGCAAACGATCTAACAAATCCAAGTATTCCTCTTCTGTTAATAAATCGTTTATCTCGCTGCCTTGCACGCCTTCTTTTGCGATTACGCCGGGTTGTACTACTACAAAACGCTCATAATATATGATGCTTTCTAGTTTTTTTGAATTCATACCTAATAAGTACGCTATCTTGTTGGGCAATGATTTGAAATACCAAATATGCACGATTGGCACTACTAGCTTGATATGCCCCATACGCTCGCGACGCACTTTTTTTTCTGTTACTTCTACGCCACATCTGTCGCACACTATGCCTTTGTAGCGTATGCGTTTGTACTTCCCACAGTAGCATTCGTAATCTTTGACAGGACCGAAGATGCGTTCGCAAAACAACCCATCTCGCTCGGGCTTGTAGGTGCGATAATTCACCGTTTCTGGTTTTAATACTTCGCCATACGAGCGGTCAAGCACGGAATCGGGCGAAGCCAAACTGATAGTTACGGTACTGAAATTGGACTTGATTTTGTGGTCTTTTTTGAGAGCCATATAATGGGTAAAATTTGTTTTAAAATTCTGTCAACTTTCTTTCTACAACCTACTATCCTATTGTGTTGGTAGCCTCTATTATGGCGTAAGTGGTGGTTGATGTGTAGCTCGTTGCTAGATTCGATATAGCATGTTCATCGTTATAATGTGGAAAAATAATATGTCTGAAAAAAATTTAATATCTGCGAAAGTACAACATAATATTTGTAAAACAAAATGAGTGGTGCCTAATAATAATTACTACCAATTGTTGATTTTTTTTGATAAAAAACCTTTATGCATGAAGTTGATATTGTATTAAGTAACAGCGTGATTGCTGGTTTGTGATTGAAATGGACTTTTTAATTGAGTTTGCTGTTTAAAATATAGTGGAGAAGCGATGGATAGTGAGAGCGATGGGTGTTGTGAGTGCAATGCGTAGCAGCGAAAGGGGCTTAGGCGAAGCTCCTTTATAGTATGAGGTGTTTTGAAGCATACTATAAAGAGCGGGAGCAGGGCACCGACCCCTGCCCTGCCTGTATTATCAGGCAACGGCAAGGGGTTCGCCCACAGCTTAATTTTCATAAGTTTTAATATAAAAGTTTTTGTTGGCTTAACAATATTTATTATATTGCATCTTTATTTTTGTTTTGTCAATAATTTAAAATTCAATTATCAAAATTTTTATTATGAAATATTTGTTGCTTTTTTTGCTTGTTTTAACTGGGTTGATGACGGCTCAGGCACAAGACAAGATCTATAAAATAGGTGAAAAAACGCCTATTGTTGCTAAGATTTTAGAGGTGAACTTAGATGATATTAAGTATAAGGATTTTGACAACCTGGACGGCCCGACTTTCTCACTAGAGAAGGTTAATATTGACCGTGTGGTATATGCTACTGGGCGTATTGAATCGTTCTCCGACCCGCTTGTAATAGCCGCTGTGGAGTATAAAAAAATGAATCGAAATATCGTTAAAGTGGAGTTTTTAAATCCCCTGAATGGGCATTTGCACATGGGGTTTGAGCGTTGGTTGAAACAAGGTACGAGTTTTGAATTGCATGCCGACCTCATTGGGGTAGGCAAAAATAGGGTTGCTCTTACTAGGAATACAAACAGCGTAGTTGAAAAATATTACAGGAATCAACTGGGGCTGGGCGTCGGTGCTTCTTTTAAATTTATTTTGCTGGGCGAGCGTGTAAAACGTGGCGAAAAAATGATGCATATTTTACAAGGCACGTATATTCGGCCTTCGGCATATCTTGGATCGTATAATTATAATACTTATACTGATTTTAGTAATTCGGATGTTAGAAAAAACAAAAATAATATTATATTCGGCGGATTGATGATTGAGGGAGGCCGTCAGTGGGTGTTTGCTAATCGTTTTGCTTTGGATATTTATGTTGGGGTTGGGTTGGGGTTGGATAACTACAGGCAGAGTTTTAATACTGACGATTTTGTTATATCTAGTTTTGTGCGTTCTAATTTCTTTTATACTCGTTATTCTACTAGCGATTATCTTGCATTTGCTACAAATAGCGGTATTAAGATTGGGTATTTATTCAATACTAAAAAAGACTTAGCCAAGTTGGACCCTACGGGCAAACCGATAGCTAAAAAGAAAAAGAAGTAAAGAAAAGTAGTTGTTTATTATAGGTTGATGCTGCGAAACGCAAGGTGCTAATTGGCTTTCTTCAATTCTTACAAATAGTTAGTTATTTTTTATAAAAATCTGTTGCATGACGTATGACAATCTTATTGAACTAATACGTAAAAGACAGTCTTATTTGTGTATTGGCTTGGATACAGATGTAGATAAACTTCCTTTGCATTTTGAGAAAAGCATGGCATCTGTTATTGAATTTAACAAAAAAATAATAGACGCAACTAGAGCGTATTGTGTAGCCTACAAGCCAAACACGGCTTTTTATGAACGCTATGGAGCCGCTGGCTGGCAAGCCTTAACAGAGACGATTGCGTATATTGGCGATACTCATTTTATAATTGCAGATGCCAAACGAGGCGACATCGGCAATACGGCTACGCAATATGCAAAAGCGTTTTTTGAAACGCTTCGCTGCGACGCTATAACGGTTGCTCCTTATATGGGACACGATAGTATAGCACCCTTCGTTGGACACCCTGATAAGTGGGCTATAATGCTTGCACTGACTAGCAACAGTGGTGCGAACGATTATCAATTGACGGTCAATGAGCACAATCAGCCGCTGTACGAGCAGGTGATAGTAAATACACAGACGTACAGTGGGCCTCACAATATGATGTATGTAGTGGGCGCCTCTAAAACACAATACCTCGAGCGAGTGAGAGAATTGGCACCTACTCATTTTTTGCTTATTCCGGGAGTGGGGGCACAGGGTGGCAGCCTCGAGGAGGTAAGTAGATTAGGATTAACCCCCGACGCATTGCTGTTGGTAAATAACACACGTGAAATATTGTATGCAAGTGATGCAGCTGATTATGCCGAGGCCGCAGCTACTAAAGCGAGCACTATACAGAGGGAGATGCAACTGTATCTTTCGCTATATTCATTTAAAAAATAACGTGTGCATTGGTTAAAGAGTGTTTTGAGTTATGTGCTTCCTATCAAAATAGATGAGGCGAAAAGCGACTTTGGATTTAGGCTTGAGCTGTTTATAAAAAACAATCAATTGCAGCTACAAACCCCTCAGGCGATATACTCGTATGGCACTTCGTATTTAGCAGTAGCGTGGCCTTTTCGCGATATGCAACTCCACCTACAACCTATAAAAAGCGTACTGCTTTTAGGCTTAGGTATGGGAAGTGCTATCGATATATTACTATTACATTTTCCCAAAAATAACCTAACTATAGATGCTATTGAGGCAGATAGCGGGGTGTTGCATTTGTATAAAAAATACAAAGAACTTACCTCAAATACGGTTTTATATCATGCTGAGGCGACTGTATATGTAGCGGATAATAGGTATAAAAAAAAATATGATTTTATAGTCTCCGATGTGTTTGTCGATGCAACAATACCTGAGGCTTGCTTAGATGTAACGTATTTAAAAAATACGTATGATTTGGTTGAAAACAAGGGGGTGTTGATGGTGAATTATTTAAACAACTCACTGCACCGAGCTGCTATGTCAAAAGCTGTGGCATATTGCCTTCAGGCTGGTATAATCTACAAAGAGTTGCGCTATGAGAGCAATTGTATAATGCTATTGTATCGTTAAACTCGGTACTTATTGTGCATTCTGTTTTGTAATAAAAAAAATAATTAATTTAAAAAATATTGGTTTATTTTTGAATATGAATAGTGCTAATAATAAATCTAAGTCGTAAAACCTATGAAATCCTTTTTGATATTTTTAATTTGTTGGGCGACGACCAATACACTCACGCAGGCTCAAAGTTTAAATCTACAACAAATAGAAAACGGTGCTACCGAGCACGCTAATCTACTTTTTACTATTTTAAAAAAGCAAAATCAAGCAGCCCTGCAGACGTATATAATCGACCTCGCTACCCTACAAACCCTAGCTAGGGGATATAGTTTCAGCAGTGCGAAAGAAAAAACCAACTTCGCTAGCCATGCCGATATACAACAAGCACGTATGCAAAAAAGCGTTCAACTTAGTTATACAACTGCATTATCAAAGCTCAAAACACAGGGCGTTGATTTAAAAAAATGCAAGGTACTTGCCACGACCGTAGAAATAAAAAAAGACCGTGAAGTGCCAACTACAAGAGTAACAGTAACGATCGGCAATTCTAAAGAACAACACACTCTGTACATAGACGGACTTGCCTATCACAATGGCAAATGGTGGCTGGTTGAAGGGTATAACTATTGGAAATAATCGAAATATACCCACATTTTTAAAACTAATTTCAAGCCTACTTTACTATCGTTACACCTTATTTTATGAAAAAAATACTTTTGCTTTTCATTATATTGTACGCTAGCTATGGCAGTGTACTTTCTCAAGTTACTATCACAGTTGAAGTAAATCAAGCAGGCACTACAATCGGCGATTGCGACGGATTTTTATTAGGAGATAGTGAGCCGATATTTTTAGGCGATGCACAAGACGTTCCCAATATAGATGGGAATGGATTTTCGTTGACGTATCAAGGTTTTTATCAAACCACTGCTAACGGTTTTCCATTTGGACCTATTGCCCCTTTTCAGATTTTCAATGTTGATTACGGCTGCGACAATGCGTGCTTTCCCACAGGTATAGAAGTGCAATGGGAAGGCTGTGAAAACGATGGTTTAAGCGGCACAATCGGCTATATATGTGACGGGGGTACGGGCAATCAATTTTCAACAATCAGCATACCGACACCGGTAGCATTTCCAGCAGTGAATAACAGTATCACCAATCAAACATTAATCGCATCTTCTACTGGCACAGGCTGCGACGGCGATTATCAAATTAATGTTACTATAAGCGTATCTGGTAGTTTTTTATCGCCTGCCCCCGATGCTTATTGCGATGCTATTCCGTTGGCTGTCGGCGGCGCTATATCAAAATATGCTTGGTGCAACAATGCCACCTTTGAGGCATTGGAGCCCTTTGGTTTGGCACCCTCTTCCGCACCAACTGACATGAGCAATGGCAGCGTATGGTTTTATTTTGTAGCCCCAACATCAGGCAGTGTTTATATTAACACCAACCTCGGAGCTACCAACATTGGTACCCGTTTTATAGTCTATCATGCAAGCAACGGCGGCGGCTGCCCTAGTTTGTTTTGCCTCGCACCGATGCAATATCTCAGCTATACCGACTGGTCTAACGTAGGCGGTGCTCTGGGTACCGGTTCACAAGCCGATTTAGTTATGGATTGTGCAAATGTATTTGCAGGTAGTGGCGGATTGATACCTGGCGACACGTATTATATACAATTATCGGCTGACGACGCCAATGTTTGTGGAGTGATTGAACTACAAATAACGGACGAATCAGGCAGCGGCCGTCCCTTATATGATGTGCCTTGTGGTGCAAGTCCGATAGTACTTTCTACCACGGTAGTAAGCGACGCAAATGGCGACGCACCCTCATTAACATTAAGCAAAGGATGCACCTACGACGACGAGATAGACAGTGATTTTCCACATGCTACCCCCTATGACGAATCAATAGTTAATAACAATGCCGATGCGTCTGTTTGGTCAAGCTTCGTAGCCCCCAACTCTGGGAGTATAAGCATAGAAGCTAATTGCAATCTTTCGGGAGAATATTTTACGCTATATACTCCCAATGCCTGTATCGCTCCTGCAATACCTAATCAGTATAACTGTATAGATTTAACTTTTGATCCGCTCAAAGGAGCTGATGGAGGCATCGGAGCAACGGCCCTTCAAACCTTCGGTTGTCTTGAGCCAGGCTATACGTATTATATCATGGTAGATCCCGACAACATCAATGTCTGCGGGGCATTAGACCTTTGGGTATATGATCCTGTGTTGCCCACACCTGCTAATGACAACCTATGCCTAGCAGCAGCCAATCCGGCGTATGCGATTGTAGTCGATGCTATAGGTGCTGCAGGTATAGTAAGCAACGGCGACAACACCAATGCGTGCCGTGAAGACCTTGCAGGCGAGCCTTTGAGAGGTGCAGCAGCAGCTACAGTATGGTATAGTTTCATTGCCCCTGCATCAGGGGTTATCAACCTCAACATGACCCCCGGTAGCATTGGCAATGTATCGTATGCGTTGTTTGCAAGCAACCCTGAAAACCTCAATGGCACAGGTTGTTATGGAGGATTAGACGGTGCAATAGGCACTACTTATACAACTACTCAAGCATCAGATATCACTATAGCACCCTTGTTCTCATCAACAACCAATAGCGAAGAGACTAATACTATATGTTGCCTCGTGGCAGGAGCTACTTATTTTATTCAAGTAGATGGCAGTTCGGCTTCAAGCACAGGTACTTTTGGAGTATCAATAGTCGAACAAGAAGTAACAGCAGGTAGCATTACAATGATTAATAGCTCAAATTTTATTTGCCCTGGCGATTATATACAATTCACCACCACAGGCGAGGTGTATCCTAGTTGCATGAGCCACGGAGCTTTGGTTCACAATCAAGGCTTAACCCCGACCTCAGCAGGTATCAAAGCTGGAACAGTCTATGATGTATCAAGTGCTGGCAGCAGTATATACAATGTAATCAATGACGGATCGACCACTATACCTATCAACACTGAAATATATGCCTCGGCATTAGTTGATGGCAATGCAGGCTCGGGCTTCAACTTTGGCGACCTCTGCCCCAGCCTAAAAGCAAGTGCAGCATTACCTTTCGTATTTTTAACTCCTATCACCTTTGGGTCAATCACACAAGTAGATTGCAATGTCAGTCTGCCTATAGCAGGTGGATTGCCCGCTTATAATACCACTTATAAATATACTTATACGATCACGGGGCCGCTGCCAAGCACAGCAGTAGTTGCAAGTTCCACTACTCATGACAGTGCAGCACTCATCACATTTGCTGCGACAGGAGCGGGCGTTTATACTATTACGGCTAGCGATAGTGTTTTGATAAACGGAGATAGATGCGAATATTCAACCACGATTAATGTAAATAGTTCTTGTTTTGATTGTTTGACAATGTCTCCCGGCAATATACAAACAACCAATCCTGTCTTATGCCCTGGTAGTACTATCGTTTTTACATTAGACGGCACACAAACAGTTCCCTCCGGAGGCGGCATTGGCTTTTTAGTAGTTGATCCTATAACCTCAAAAATTATAAAAAAAATATTCACGACAGGTATTACTAACAATGGCACTTACCCGCCCGGCGATTATTGCATTTACAATTATGCAAACGATGGCACCTCTGTGTCTGTGTCTTCAGATAGCCTCCTTGCCAACCTCATCGGCACCTGCTTCGTAGTTAATCCTAATTGCTTTTTGGTTACTATGCTAGACCAACTAGATGCCACTATCACTACTACATGTCCTGGCAGCTCACAAGGCGGGTCAGAGTTCAATATTTTAAACATGACCGGCGGAGCAAAAGATGCAAGCTCAACATTTGACTATACGGCATTTTTGACAGGTATAGACGTATATGGCAACGCTTACAGCGGGCCGGGAGTTCAAATAAATGAAGGAGATAATGTAGCCGTTTGGGATATAATGGAAGATGGTCTTTATACAATTTATCTACAAGATGCTAATTTTTGTCAAATCGACTTTGAATTTATTTCGTCTAATTGCCAATTAGTAGCATTAGCGAATGAGCACATAAGCCTCGCTGGACAAGCTGGCTACAACTCCAACAGCCTACAATGGATAAGTACAAAAAATGAAAACTGTGTAGCATACGAGATTTTATTTTCAGAAGATGGGTTAAACTATAAAACTATAACCACAACAATAGCCAATGCGACTGCAGGACAAGCTAGGTACGATTTTGAACATACTACCTTAGCTACCGGCTATTACAAAATATATGCTACAACAAAAGCAAGCAATAGCTTGTATAGCAATACGATTTACTTAAAACAAAGTGAGCCTTCCGCCTCCACCCTTACCCTCTATCCAAACCCTACAACAGCTTTGGTATTGCTTGAGTTGCCAGCTACCAACGGGGTGTTGCAGGTAGTAGATGTACAAGGAAAAGTGATTTACACAGCCTCAATACCAACAACTCATGGTAGCATTTATAGCCTTGCTACAGACACTTGGGCAGCTGGATTGTATTTTGTACAATGGCAAAGCGAGGGCCAAACACTGACATCTAAATTAATAAAACGCTAATGTGGGCTGATTCTCACGCACATTTATATCATTCTCAATTTGATGCCGATCGAGCTGACATGATACAAAGAGCAACGGAGGTAGGTGTTACAAAAATTGTACTGCCTAATATTGACGCTGCCTCAGTAGATGCGATGTTGGAACTGCAAGCCATACAGGCACAATTATGCTTCGCCACACTTGGGTTGCATCCCTGTGATGTCAGGATTGATTTTTTAGATGAATTAAACAAAATAAAAAAATATTTTGATGCCACTACCGTTGTGGCAATAGGAGAAGCGGGCTTGGACTATCATTGGGACAAAACCTTTGTAAGCCAACAACATAGTGCCTTGCAGATACAGATAGATTGGGCAATAGAAAAGCAACTACCGATTATATTGCATACGCGCGACTCTATGAACGATACAGTTACGATGATTGAAAAAAACAAATCAACTGCACTCAAAGGGGTATTTCATTGTTTTAGCGGCTCTTTTGAAATCGCTCAACGTATCGTTAATTGTGGTTTCAAACTCGGTATAGGTGGCGTAGTTACTTACAAAAATTCTAACTTAGTAGAAGTACTACCTCGCATAGGGTTGCAACATTTGGTATTAGAAACAGATGCGCCGTTCTTGCCCCCTACACCCCACAGAGGCCAACGCAATGAAAGCAGTTATATACCCTATATTGGGGCTAAAGTAGCTGAGATAATGGGTTGCTCAATCAACGAAGTAGCCTCTATGACTTCAGCAAATACAATTGAACTATTCAGCTTGGCAGCACAACAAAAAGACCCACTCAATTAATTAAGTAGGTCTATTCGCTTGGGTTGTTTTCATCTGCTTTTTGTTCTTTCAAATCGAAGTTGCTCTTACTTCAATGATCTTGGAATGTAGTCTCACTTTTGATGTTTTTAACTACTTACACTTGTTGAGTTTTTGATGTTACAAAAGTAAAAAAATATTTATATGAGTTTTTTATTTATTTCAATTTCATCAAAGGTTGAAATATTATTTATTAAGTCAATTAGCTATATTTTATTGAATTGCACTAGTAAAAATTAATGTTTTAGTCAAAATATAAAATTTAATTACCTACCTGCAATTAATCAAAAATATACATTTTGTATCGCTACTTACTTCTTACTAGCATAAATTATTACCGTACTTTTGTTTTAATTATAATTTATTTACATTTATTTAGAAACAAAATACAATGCAATCAACTTACATAATCGATGCCGTGCGAACGCCAATAGGGAAATATGGCGGTAGCTTAGCTACAGTTCGCCCTGACGACTTGCTTGCAACTACAATTAGAATGCTGCTAGCAAGAAATAAAAATTGCAACCCCGAGCATATAGAAGAAGTGATAGCCGGGGCGGCAAATCAAGCGGGCGAAGACAACCGAAACGTAGCTCGTATGTCGGCCCTATTGGCAGGCTTGCCGGATAGTGTAGCAGGCGTTACCGTCAACAGATTATGTGCCTCAGGCTTGCAGAGCATCATAGATGCTAGTCGTGCTATCGCATCTGGCGACGGCGACTTATACTTGGCTGGTGGCGTAGAAAGCATGACCCGTGCACCATTCGTGCAAGCCAAAGCCACCGAGGCATTTGAGCGGAGTGCAACTATGTATGATACTACGATGGGCTGGCGATTCACTAACCCTGCTTGGCCTGAGCATCTACCCCCTTATACTATGGGACAAACTGCTGAAAACATAGCTGCCGCATGGGCTATTAGCCGTGAGACGCAGGACGAATATGCGTATCATTCGCAATTGAAATACCAACACGCACACGAACACAACTGGTTTGCTAACGAGCTCATAGGTATTGAAATTAAAAATAAAAAAGAACTGATAATCTTTGATAAGGACGAGCATCCACGCCTCAGCCAAGTATCAAAATTAGCAACACTTTTCCCTGCATTTGTAAAAAACGGAACAGTAACTGCTGGAAATTCTAGTGGTATCAATGACGGTGCTGCTTGCTTATTGATGGCTAGTGAAACGTATATCAAAACACATAACATCGTCCCGATAGCAAAGATAATAGGCAAAGCTGTAACGGGTGTTTCGCCTTCTATAATGGGCATTGGTCCTGTAAGTGCATCGCTAAAAGCCCTATCCAGAGCGGGTTTGAGCGTTGGCGATATAGGGTTATGGGAACTCAATGAGGCGTTTGCATCGCAGAGCATTGCTTGCATAAAAGAATTGGGCTTAGACGCTAACTTAGTGAACATAGCGGGTGGGGCTATCGCCCTAGGACATCCATTAGGCGCAAGCGGAGCTCGTATCAGTGCTACGCTATTGCATGCTATGCTACGAACACAAACACGCTATGGTGTCGCTACCATGTGCGTAGGACTGGGGCAAGGCGTCGCAGTGGTGTATGAATTGTGTTTGTAATTGGTTCACAATAGCGGCCCTGCGTCATTGCCTTTGATGCAATTTGCAGCCTTCACTTATCGTTATTTATTATTTTTTGTTACAAATTGAAGCACTGTTTTTTTATTCATACAATTGATACTTTTCTTATATTTTATTCGCTCATTATCGATACAACGCAGCACCACAGTTGGCATTTGGCATGAGGTGCAGCAGGTGCGTAGTTTGGATTTTATATGTTATTTTTTGGAAATCAATTTTAATGAACGAGTTGTATAATATCAACTAATCGTTTATTTTTTTTAGTAATCAATAACCATTACACTAGTTACGACCTAAGCTAAATTCAATATTTTACACTCTCTTAAACTTCGTTTTAGGAAACCCAGAATAGTTGGAAACCAACTTCAAAGGCGGTAGCACCAACTTCCATTTGGTAACATCTTCAAATAAAACATCAAACATAAAACCTATTTTGAGCTGACTTGTCGTGTCCAACAAATAATAAGGAATAGTTGCCGAGTTATCTATAATATGCAGCCCCTCGTTGAGGCTACGATGACTTATACCAACTATACTGTGTGATATGATAGGGCTTTCAAAATGCAGCATAGCTGTTTTTATTTTGTAATGATTCAACAAAATATACAACAAGAGGGACTTAGTATCACAATCGCCAAGCTCGAGCGACAAGCATATCAGCGGCGGCAATATGCCAAAGCTAAATTCAGTAAGCGTGATGTAATCGTCAGCAGGTATGAGGAGTGTGTCGGGCTCTGTGTCGCAGGTGAGCGATACGTAAGGTATGTGTTGTACAAATTTAACTATACAATCTATAAATGAACGCTCGTCTAAGTTATGATCTGCTTTGTATTGATTAAAAAAAACCAAATACAGGATTGAGTGTGTTGTAATGCCTATGATACATTTCTTTATATAAAACACTCCATGCTTTGGGGTTGTAATACTTTCTGTAGTTCGGTTGACGGTGGTATAAAGTTACTGCGTTGTAGTCTATAATAGTAAAAGTAAAACTTGTTTCTATATCGGTTTCAATGCCGTTGTTAGTATAGCGCCATTTATAATGCACGTTGTAGAAAGTATCTCCAACATTCTGATGAAACATACGTAAGTTTGTATTGTTGCTCTTGTTATGAAAATTATTATTACGTAAAAATAAAAAAATAAAAGCAAACTAGTATTAAAAATTTATAAAAAAAAGTATGCCTCACATTACTACACTTCGTCTAGTGTTACGGGAGTTTGCTTTGCAGGATGCTGACTTCATACTGGAGTTG
>JAYVJZ010000199.1:0-7767 GCA_043768865.1 Sphingobacteriales bacterium | reverse complement strand
TTTTAAACTTAACATTTATAAATTATTATTCGTTACTTTAACATTTACGACCTATTTTTGTAAATTATATTAGTCACAACAGTTTGCTTACATCATGCCGATAACTATACACCGAGAAGGTTGGAAAATTCTATTTGGAACTATTGTTTCCTTGCTTATTTTTAATTTACTTATTTTTAAGTTAACAAATTGGCTACATTTTTTTGATTATTTAGTTATCACTATATCTGGGTTTATTTTATTGTGTATTTTACAATTTTTTAGAAATCCTAAGCTACATGTATTAGAAAATGAAAATCAAATTATTTGCCCTGCTGATGGTAAAATAGTTGTGGTTGAAGAAGTGTTTGAGGCAGAATATTTCAATGACCGTCGCCTTCAAGTGAGTATTTTTATGAGTCCAACCAATGTGCACGTTAATCGTAACCCTATAAGCGGCACAGTAAGATATGTCAAATACCACCCCGGCAAATATCTAGTGGCGTGGCATCCTAAATCGTCAACTGAAAATGAAAGAAACACGGTAGTTATTGAAAATGATAACCTAGAGCTTTTGGTGCGACAAATAGCCGGAGCATTAGCCCGCCGTATTGTTAATTATTTAGAAGAAGGAGATGAAGTAATGCAAGGCAAGGAGCTTGGTTTTATCAAATTTGGTAGTCGTGTAGATTTATTTTTACCAATTGGCACAAAAGTTGATGTAGAATTAAATCAAAAGGTAAAAGGTGGTAAAACTGTAATTGCAAATCTTAAATATTAAACGTAATTTTATTAAATAATTATTCTAACTAAAAAAAAAATTAAATCCATGAAAAATTTATTTCTGTTAATCGCAATCACACTCATCGGCAATGTAGCTTTTGCTCAATCGGCATCTGTACAAACAGAACCAAAAGTAGAGAAAGCATGTGCAAACAAAACAAGTGCCTGCTGCAAAAAAGACATGAAAGCTGAAACTAAATTAGGCAATGATGTAAATGTGGTATCAGCACCAACTAAAACCTGCACGGGTAGCTCAGCTGCTTCAGCCGCTACTTCCAAAACCTGCAACGGAGCAGTTACAAAATCTACAAAAGCATGCTGTGCAAAGCCTAGCAACGACAACAAAGTTTCAAACACCAAAGAAACTAGCATCAAAGTAGAAAATAAAGTAGCAAGCAAAGAAGTAAACTAAAATCTATTTTTATATTAAAATTATCAAAAAAGCCAAGTCAATACCTGACTTGGCTTTTTTTATTAAAATTAGATTCTGATTGCTTAAAAAAATAGTAACATGATTAATCTTAATCACTATATTGATTCACAAAACAGCGCTTGTCTTTTAGTAGATGTGCGAACGCCAGCTGAGTATGCACAAGGGCATATACCCGGGGCAGTTAATATTCCACTTTTGAGCGATGAACAACGGCATATTATCGGTACTATTTATAAAAAAAACGGTCAAGCAGCAGCTATTGAAATGGGTTGGCAATTGGTAGGCAACGAGATGCAATCGAAAGCAAACGAAGCACTTCGATTATACAAAAACAAAACCTCTTGCGTGGTATATTGTTGGCGAGGTGGGCTGCGAAGTCAGGTAATGACGACTCTTTTTCGTGATAATAATATTCATGCAGAACAATTAGAAAATGGCTATAAACAATACAGAAATTGGGCGATTGATAAATGGAAACAGCCTTATAAGCTAGTCATTATTGGAGGAAAAACGGGAGTAGGCAAAACAGAAATTTTGAAATTATTAAAACAAAAAGGCGATTCAGTTATTGATCTTGAGGGCTTGGCAAATCATAAAGGTTCGGCGTATGGAGGAATAGAAATGCCCGCTCAACCCACTCAAGAAATGTTTGAAAATAAATTAGCAATGGAGCTCTATTTGCATCAAAATAATAACTATATTTTGGTTGAAAGTGAGAGTAAACTCATCGGCAAGTGCCTATTGCCCACTATTTTTCATCAACAATTTCTAACTTCTTTTTATATCGTAATTGAAATAGACGAGCAAGTAAGACTAACAAGAATATTGAATGAATATGGGACTCTGCCTAAAGATCAACTTGCGCTATCGACTATTAAAATCAGTAAGCGACTTGGCCCGCAGCACGCAAAGCAAGCTATAGAATATTTAGAATTAGGAGAAATTGAAAAATGGCTAGCCATAATTGTTGTATATTATGACAAAAAATATACTGGAGCTATCGATTCGCATACTCCTGAATTGTTGATAGTTCAAACATTTGACTGGAAAAATACTGCCGCTTCATTAACCAAGTTGGAAGAAACAATTCAACAAATTAAAATATAAAAAAAAAATAATGAATGAAATAAAACTGAAGGAATATGCACGTGGCAGCGGTTGTGGGTGCAAAATAGATGCAAATAAATTACGTGAAATATTAATAAATTGCAAAAGTAACACTACTGACTCATTGCTTTTGGGTTTTGAAACGAGCGACGATGCAGCAGTGTTTAAGCTAAACAATGATTTGCTGCTGATAACCACTACCGATTTTTTTAGTCCTATTGTAGATGATGCATTTACTTTTGGCAAAATAGCGGCTATCAATGCTTTGAGCGATATTTATGCAATGGGTGCGACCCCTATTTTTGCCTTAGCTATTTTAGGATTTCCCGTTGACAAACTACC
The DNA here is from genome assembly GCA_043768865.1 of Sphingobacteriales bacterium. Classification (GTDB taxonomy): domain Bacteria; phylum Bacteroidota; class Bacteroidia; order Chitinophagales; family JAYVJZ01; genus JAYVJZ01. Next base: position 5,123 of record JAYVJZ010000199.1, on the reverse strand, counting down.
TCTTTCTGTTGCTAATAGCATCATGCTAGGTGCAAAAAATAGTTGCGATTCAGTGCATATTCAAATAGCAGGTGGGCATACGATTGACAGTGCTGAACCTTTTTTTGGATTAGTGGTGAATGGAACTTGCTTGAATGAAAATCTAAAAAGAAATAACACAGCAACGCCCGGAGATATTTTATATCTTACCAAAAAAATTGGTACGGGGATAATAAACGCCGCTCATAATGCTAAACAATGTGCCGAAAATGATTATCAACAAGCAGTTGAATCAATGTTGCGTATAAATACGCTGGGTCAATTGTTAAGCAAGCACAAAGAAGTAACAGCTATGACCGATGTTACAGGATTTGGTGTGTTGGGGCATGTGCTTGAAATGGCAAATCAAAGTAGCATAGAATTGTATTATGATAAAATAAAATGGCTGCCAAATGCCAAAGAATATGCCGCTAAAATGTTTGTGCCAAGTGCAACGTATAGAAATTGGAATAGTGTAAGCGAATATGTAAATAACTTAAATGCTGAACAACTTTTGATGTTATGCGACCCACAGACGAGTGGTGGCTTGTTGATAGCTGTAGCACCTAGTTATAAAAATACATTTGAGCAATTGTTAATTGATAATAATTTAGCTGAACATACTACTCCTATCGGCAAAATAATACCCGAAGTTGAGAAAAAAATTATTGTACTTTAACAACCGCTACAACCCTTAAAACGATGGATTGATGAGCTTTGCAATAAAGCGAAAAAGGGTGCTAGGTTGAAATACACACAAAAATAAAATACCATACGCAGCTCCCCACATGTGCGCCGAATGATTAATGTTGTCCCCCTCACGTTGCGACAAATAATATGAAATAGCCATATACAAAACGCCATAAAGTATAGCGGGCATAGGTATAAAATTGATGGTTAACATGGTCCAAGGATCTAACCAAATAAAACAAAACACCACCGCCGATACTGCTCCGCTAGCTCCTAGACTCGAGTAAGACCGATTGTTTTTGTGTTTTAAATATGAGGGCACATCAGACGCAATTATTGCACTAATATACATGAGCAGGTATAACCAAGGCCCGAGACTACCAAATAGGTTGTTAAAATAAGTAACCACAATGCCTCCTAAAAAATATAAACTAATCATGTTGAAAAACAAATGCATGCCATCGGCATGTATAAAACCTGACGTAACCATACGCCACCATTGCTTTCTATGATTCACCTCATAAGGTATATGTAGGGATTGATGTAAAATCTTTTCGTTTGAAAATGCAATAAAACTAATAATTGAAGTAACCAATATAAGGAAAATATTAATATTATCTGTAAATAAATTTATAAAAAGTAAGTTCATATGTGATGGTATTTTTCATGATTAATAATAGTATATGCTCGATAAATTTGTTCTAGCAAAAGCAGGCGTATCATCGCATGTGTGAATGTAAACTTAGAAAATGAAAGTAGCAAATCTGCCTTTGATTTTAATTCACTATCAAAGCCATAGGCACCTCCAACATAAAAATTAATTTGTTTTTTTGATTGTATTTGATAATTGCTTATCAACGACGAAAACGCAATACTGTCAAAGCTTTTGCCATTTTCATCTAGCAAAATATTAACGTCTGCTTGCTCAAAATAAGATGTCAATAGGTTGGCCTCTGCTTTGCAAATACTACTTGCATTGTCGCCATGTGATTTATGATGAGGCAGTACTAGCCATTCGATTTTAGTGTAGTGTTTTAGTTTACGCAAATACAAATCGATACCAGTTTGTATGTATTCAAAGTCTGTTTTGCCAATTACAATTATTTTTACTTTCACGTAACGAATATAATTAGTACTTTCGACAAAAATAACTAAAATGCAAAATTTTTTGACGTTGATACTTATGCTTCTGCTCACGGCATGCAGCTCAAACGATAACATTCAAAACCCAGTGCCAGCACCTGATACTGTGAAAGTGAAGCGTGATATAGCATTAACAACAAGTGCTGGATTGATGATTGTGAATATGGATGTACAAGAATTTAAGACTACGCTAGATGGTGTAAAGAATAAAAATTTGTTAGATGTGAGAACAACAGATGAGTATGCAGCGGGGCATTTAGTAGATGCTATCAACATTGATGTAGATGCCAATGATTTTGAAAAAAAAATTAGCGGACTTGACAAGACCCTTCCTTTTTTTGTGTACTGTCAAGGTGGAAGTAGAAGTAGAGTTGCCTGCAAACACATGCAGCAGTTGGGGTTCACTAACTTATACAACCTCTCCAACGGTATAGAAAGTTGGAAAGATGCAGGCTTTGATTTTGTAAAATAACGGAGGATTGTAATAAATTTTTTTTGACTTTACGTACTTTCTTTCTTTGATTTATTTTACTTATAAGATCATCCAAAGAATCAAACTCTTCTCTGTAGAACAAGCCAACCCCATTTTTTGTGAGGTTACGTTCTACAAATATATCATTGTCAGTTCTTCTAAATGCTCGAACTTTAACTTTACCATTTTGTGTAAGTGCATAGATAATCGAAAAATCCCCTGCCAATTGAGTCAAACTATCGGTACTATTGCTGATGTCAAAGTTGCCGCCTAAGTTCACCTCTACCCTATCTTTAAAAAAACGTTTTTTCAAAGCCAATGAGAGCTGATTGCCCCTGTCGGTGGTGCTTTCACTATAATTTCTATACCCAAATTGCAAATCTAAATTAGTAACATACTGCGATATAAAATCACTTACATATTTCGATATTTGATTACTAAAAAATTCGCTAGCTGTGTTTGATAACCCAGCACTCGTAAATGTATTACCCCCCACACCTGCTGCTGCATCTAGTGGCAAAAATGAATTGGTAATTAGCAACCCCATCACCTGTCGATTGAGCTCGTTTTTGTCGCGTTTGATTGCGTTGTTTACACTTTCAAACTCCAACAATTGTGTATTGTTGGCAAGGTCAGGAAATTCGTAATTCAAATCAACCATAGGCGAAAATAGTGAGCCTGACAGCGATAGTATAAGGTTAATAGGTAGCCGTTCGTTGGTATTGCCTACTTCGTTGAGAGCAGCTTTTTTTAATTCTGTTACAGAGGCTCGCAACGGATATATCGCATTGACATCTATAACAGCGTTGTAGGGGCTGCCCTTCCAGCTTATTTTACTGCCTTTGTCTATCTCAAACCGCTTGTTTATTACATTTTGTAAAGTAAACATATAATCGCCTTTTGCGATTTCATAGTCTCCAAACATAGCAAAATTCCCTAAAGTATTAATGTCTAAAATCATGTCCCCTGAGCCATTTGCCTCTATTATATCTCCGGCAGTTTCGTCTAATATTATGCGCATAGTTGCATCGGGCGTTATTTCTAAGTTGAATTTTAATGTTATTCCATTCAGGTCGCTATTATATTCTTTAATTAAGTTTTTGTTTTTGGTAGTAATAAATCGTATAAAATTTTCTTTTTTAACCTCTGACTCATTGCCGATAGGTATGTTGATAGCAGTGCCCTTGTGCGACGATGCGGCAATAGTAAATGCGAGCGCATTGATAGGGCCTGATATTTTAACATTACCCGCTGCCATTGCCTGACCGTAGAATAAGCTATTGTCTTTTTTTGTGGTATTCAAAAAATGAAAATGTTCTGTGTTCGCATTCATATTAAAATAAATGGAGTTGAAATTAGTATGTGAAATCACACCTTCTAACAGCGCAGTATTTTTATATTCATCAAACAAAATAGTTGGCTTTATTTCAATATTTTTGTTGTTGAATGCAACATCTAACCGATCAAAAGTATAATGCGTTTTGAGATACGAAACAGTGAGTCCTCCTTGCCTTACAAGCATATTGCCCTTCACTTTTACATCATTTATATTGCCTGTAATGTTAATTTTATCTGATGCTATTATTCCTTCTAAATCTTTAAAAATACCTTTTACAAAACGTTCTAGATTTTTGGTTTTCACTTTTATAATCTCCGCCACTAATTCAATTGGTTCTTCTTTATTAGCATTATAAAAACCTCTTACTATAGCTTTGTTTTCCCCTTTGAGTTGCACATCTATTTTAAAATTATTTTTTTCAATTTGTTTAATATCTGCCTCTATCAGCCCAAGTGTATCGTAACCAATAATAAAATTAGGCACTACCACATTGGTTTCAATAGATAAGTTTTTGGAATAATTATTAAAATTAATAGTGCCATTTATAATCCCTTGAAGCTGATTTTTGTTGCCTCCTGTTAGGCTCATTATATCCTTTATGTCAATATTTGAAAGCTGTGTAACTATCGACTCACGGTCGTCTCCAGTGCTATTAAGTGTAAAAGAAGCATTGTTTTTCAATAATTTAAAATTCATAAATTCAAATTTTTTACCGACAATACTTAAACGATTGTCTTGATTGCTTACCCATAATTGATTATTAATAAATACGTTGCTAGGGCGAATTATAATATCAATTTTTTCGTAACTTGGGTAAGCAACTGCCTTCAAATCTAACTTTGTAGAATCGGTTGTATTACCTGCCTGCAATGCTATTTGAGTTGAGTCTTGTTGAATAATCGATTGCAAATTGATAGTAGGAACGACGGTAGTTTCGTTTAAATGAAACTTTGATAGACTACCCAATACGATGATGCTGTCATTTTGTGTATATGCTTTAAGATTCAGCGAATCAAACAAATAATTTTTATATTTGAATTGCGGTAAAATTCCATTAAAATTAAACGTATGAGTAATAGTACTGAAGCTCCCAACTATATCTGCATTCTTGATGCCTGTGAGTTCGGGGAAATATAAATCTGTTAATTTTTTAGAATCATTAATTTTGATAGTGTACGTTATTTGGTGTTGCATTTTAGCACGTGTATCATAAAAAGATTGCGATGGAAAATGACTTATCCATTCATCATTAACTGCTGCTGCTAAATCGCTAGGGGTAAAAAATCCCTTAAAATGAGCATCAAACAAATTAGATTGAAATGAAATCAAACGCTCGCCAGCATTGACTTGTGAACTAAAAGCTAGTTGTTTTAGTTCATACTTTTTGTTCTTTATATCAACTTCTATATCATTGAAAACTGCGTTGCCCAATAGGCTATCTATATGCCTGCCTTTCATGTT
>JAYVJZ010000198.1:0-3277 GCA_043768865.1 Sphingobacteriales bacterium | reverse complement strand
ATATTATCATTATCAAGACCCAATCACAGCTCTTCCAATTACTATGCGTTGCACTTCGCTCGTGCCTTCGTATATCTGAGTGATTTTTGCATCTCGCATCAGCCGTTCTACATGATATTCTTTCACGTAACCATATCCACCATGTACTTGTATAGCCTCTACAGTATGCTTCATAGCACATTCACTTGCAAATACTTTGGCCATGCAGCTCATCGTACCATAGTCTAAATGATTGTCCTTTAACCAAGCTGCTTTATAACAAAGCAAACGAGCCGCTTCTATCTCAGTAGCCATGTCGGCTAATTTAAACTGAATAGCCTGATGCTGACTTATTTCCTTGCCAAAAGCCTTGCGCTGTTTGCTATATGCTACCGCCAACTCCATTGCCCCTGAGGCAATACCTAATGCTTGTGACGCAATACCAATGCGACCCCCAGACAATGTCTTCATTGCAAACTTGAACCCAAATCCATCTTCACCTATTCGATTTTCTTTTGGCACAATCACATCTTGAAACATCACAGAGCAGGTGTCGCTGCTTCTAATGCCTAATTTATTTTCCTTAGCACCCGTTGTCAGTCCTTGCGTGCCCGCTTCTACAATAAAACAATTGATGCCCTTGTGTCCCTTGTCTAAATCAGTTTGAGCAACTACTAAATATATGCCCGCATACTTTCCGTTTGTAATCCAGTTTTTTATACCATTAAGCACATAATGATCTCCTTTATCTATTGCAGTTGTCCGCTGACTCGTAGCATCGCTTCCTGCCTCTGGTTCACTCAAACAAAATGCCCCAACCATCTGTCCTGTTGCCAATTTGCTCAGGTACTTGTCTTTTTGCTCCTTAGTTCCAAAATTTTCTATACCCCAACACACTAGTGAATTGTTCACACTCACAATCACCGAACACGAGTTATCCACCTTCGACAATTCCTCCATCGCAACTACATAAGATACAGTATCCATGCCACCGCCGCCATATTCAGGACTCACCATCATACCTAGCAGCCCCAACTCGCCCAGTCGTTTCACCTGCTCAGTAGGGTAGGTTTGGTTGTCATCGCGAGCTATAACGCCAGGCAATAATTCGTCTTTGGCAAATTGTCTTGCCATTTGTTGTATCATCAATTGCTCTTGTGTCAGTTTAAAATTCATTGTTTTAATATATAATTTTATAAATATTTTTCACTCTATCGTTTCTATTTTTAAAAATAACCCTTCACGTAGTCATCGTTATTAAATAAGTTGCAAATATCGGTTAATAATGCAACAAAATAAAATAGTATTTACGTATATAAAATAGCTGTTTTATTCAACCGCTTAGCTTAATTATTCATTCTAATGATTAAAACTAAACCTAAACTAAACGTATGTATTTTCATACATTACTCTCAATCAAAAAAACAAGTTCGCAAAATAATATTTGACCAAAGCTATAAAATCAACAATATAAAACGAGAACGTAAATCGGATTTGCAAATCACAAAAAGCGTGGTTTTAATTTTGGTAAAATAAATAAGAAAAACTTACCCCCACCATTATATATCCATCAATAGCTGTTTTAATTCACTATCAATGAATAATAAAAAATGACACCACTCGCTCAAAAGTTGTATCAAATTTACCAACTCGCTCCATTATAATACATCGCTCGAGCAATATTTATAGTATGTTGCAGCCGCTACATTTTACATCTTAGGCCAACAAAGTATGCCCAAAACAGAAAAAATTTGTTCCCCTAAAAAAGTAAAATGTTTTTTTTTTTTGATTACTAAATAAAACCTCTACTTTAGCACACTTCAAAAAAATTACCAAAAACCATATACTTAAAAAATATTTATGGACATCGCATTATCAATACTAAGGGGATTTATTGGCATCTTTTTTTTACTTTTTATTTGTTATTTACTCAGTACAAACAAACGCAAAATCGATTGGCGACTCGTTTTCAACGGAATGTTATTACAATTTATATTTGCTATATTGGTTTTGAAAGTCGGTTTCGTACGAGTAGGTTTTGAATACATATCAGCCGGATTTGTCAATATATTGAGCTACACCCGCGAGGGCACTACCTTCCTGTGGGGCAAAGCCTTGTTAGACCCCACCCAACAGTGGGGTTACATATTTGCTTTGCAAGTACTACCTACCGTTATTTTCTTTTCCGCTTTGACATCAGCTTTATACTATTTGGGTATCTTGCAAGCCGTAGTCAAAGGCGTAGCGTGGGTGATGAGCCGATTTATGAAACTATCCGGAGCCGAGAGTTTATCCGCCGCAGCCAATATTTTTTTAGGGCAAACCGAGTCCCCACTTTTAGTCAAACCCTTCATCAATTCGATGACCCGCAGCGAGTTGTTGTGCGTTATGGTAGGCGGCATGGCCACTATTGCAGGTGGCGTACTTGCAGCCTATGTGGGGTTTTTAGGAGGTACCGACCCCGCTCAGCAGCAGCTTTTCGCCATGCACCTCCTATCCGCATCTATCATGAGTGCACCTGCAGCGATAGTCGCAAGCAAAATATTATTGCCCGAAGAAGAAGACATCATCACAAATCTCGTCATCTCCAAAGAAAAAGTAGGTGCTAATCTATTAGAAGCAATCACCAACGGCATCACCGACGGTCTAAAACTCGCCGTGAACGTAGGCGCTATGCTACTCGCCTTCACCGCACTCATTTATATGTTCAACGGCATCGTCGGTTGGGTAGGCACCGTTACCAATCTAAATAGCTTCATCGAACAATACACCGGCGGTATTTATGATAAACTCAGCCTGCAATTCGTATTAGGAATCATCTGTGCCCCAGTCGCATGGCTACTTGGCGTCGATATGCAAGACCTCATGAAAGTTGGTCAGTTGCTCGGCGAGAAGACAATCCTTAACGAATTTTTTGCCTATGGCACCCTCGGCAACATGAAAATGGAAGGCGTACTCAACCAAAAATCAGTCATCATAGCCACCTATGCCTTGTGCGGATTCGCCAACTTTGCCTCTATAGGCATACAAATTGGCGGCATCGGCACCCTTGCCCCCAACAAAAAAACAACCCTCTCTGAGCTTGGCTTCAAAGCACTCATAGGGGGCACTGTAGCCTCTTTTCTCACGGCCTGCATCGCCGGTATGATGATCTAAAATTCATTTCAAAATTCATTTCAAAGTTACTATTTAGGGCGTGCCCCCGATAGTTACTTAATAACAGTATCGATAAGTACAACATAAAATAAACTAAAAACCACAATCGGGGTCGGTGCTCAGTTCCCGCTCTTTTTGTTGA
>JAYVJZ010000197.1:0-8217 GCA_043768865.1 Sphingobacteriales bacterium | reverse complement strand
TTCAAAATTACGACACAAGCCTATCGCTTATCAATCTGAGCTTTGGCTAGCACGTACTTTCATTGAACAAAAAAACTATACAAATGCTGAGACTATATTTAGTGATTTGAAAACAGACACTAAATTTCCAAGTCATTTGCAAGACGATTTATATGCAATTTTAGCAGATTTTTATGTTAAAAAAGAGGATTATACCAATGCCAAAGCAGCCTTATCAGTCGCAGCAAATTACACAAAAAACAAACAAACTAAGGCTCGATATTATTTCATACTTGGTCAATTGTTAGAAAAAGAAAATAATTATAAAGAATCCATCAAATACTTCGGCTTGTGCGAAAAGCAAAAACCCAATTTTGATATGATTTTTAATGCAAAACTAAACACCATAATTTTAACTTATAAAGCTGGTAATTATAAGGCTACAACAGCACTACAAGTGCTTAAACAAATGACAAATGAACAGAAAAATTCTGATTATTTAGATCAAATTTATATCGCTATGGCAGATATTGCGATAGATGAAAAAAATATTGATGTAGCGATAACCTATCTAAAAGAAGCAACCAAAGTAGTAGGCTCTAAGAGTACAACTATCAAACAAAATGCGTATAAAAAAATTGCAGATATTTATTATACAAACGAAGTATATATAAAATCAAAAAGTTATTATGATAGCACGCTAACGCTTATTAAACCAACAGACACAGTGTTTGAAGTGGTAAACAAAAGAACTGAAAATCTCAAAAAAATAGTCCCTTATTTATTGACTATTCAACTAGAAGATAGTTTACAAAAAATAGCAATGATGAAGCCAGAGGATTTAGAAAATTTTATAAACAAAATATTGAAAGTAGCGCAAGATAAATTAGACCAAAAAAATGCAGAACAAGAAATAAACACAGCGCTTAGCAACTCGACCACTACCACCCCTAACAGCAATATACCTAATGCAAGTCAATGGTATTTTTATTCAAAAGATACAAAAAGTGCAGGGTATAATGAATTTCAAAAAAAATGGGGAACACGCACCAACAGCGACTCATGGAGGAGAAGCATCAAAAACAATAACGCTAATAGTACCGAAGCAGAAGATGTACAAATGCCAAATATTGACAACAAAGCGATTGATAATTTGAATAAAAAATTAGAGAGTGGAGAAGTGAAATACAGCGATATTGAAAAGCTACTTCCAAACAGCCCTGCAAAGAAAAAACTATCAGATGACAAATTAATAGATGCTTTATATGCAAGTGGCGGATTGTATAATACTCCTTTTTCTAATGCCAAGAAATCGATTGAACAGTTTGAACGACTAGTGAAACAATTCAAAGGAAATAAGTACGAAGAAAAAACATATTATCAACTATATACCCTGCATACAAAGGTTAAGAATTTTCCAAAAGCATTGCAATACGCAAACGCTTTGAAGCAAGAATATGGCTCAAGCATGTATGCAAAATTAATCGATAACCCTAATTATATAGCAACATCGCAAGCACCAAATGCGGCGCAAAGTCTTTATGAACAAACATTTGAGCAGTACCAAGCAGAGAAGTACAAGGAGGTACTTGCCAACGCTAAAAAAGCCGATAGTCTCTACAAAAACAACACCTATCAGGCTAAGTTTTATTTCTTGCAAGCAGTGGCATTGAGCAAGCTGACTGCGAGCATAGATACATTAAAATACGGGTTGAATAGTTTGATAATCAAGTATCCTAATGATGAAATAGTGCCCAAGGCACAGGCGATTTTGAATCAACTCAAAGCTCAAGTTAAACCCAACAAAAACGGAACTGTTATAGGAACTGACACTACGAATACTACAATCAAAACTGACGCTGGGGGCGAGGAAATTCGTGAAAAAATGTTTTCAAAAAATAAAAAAGAAAAACACTGGGTTATATTAGTAATTGCTAAAACACGCGCCGATGCTGCTGAGATAGCTGTGAGTGATTACAATACCCAAACCAACTCAATGTTGAAACTGAAAACTAGTAAAATAGTGTTGAACGACAAACAAACGATAATCGTAATAAAAGATTTTAAAAATGGAGATGCAGCAGCTGCTTACGCCAACGAATATAAAAAAAATACTGCATTTTGGTCAAAACATTTAGACCAAAACAAAGAATTGTTGCCTATCAACACGCCCAATTTCAATTCTTTATTAAAATCAAAATCCATAGCATTATATAAAGTTTTTGCAAGCACAACCTATCAATAATTTTGTATTTTTGTAGCAAATCTAATAGTCTATTAACTATACATCGCAACTATGTCAAAGCCCATCGTTAAACCGCAACGCAACTACACAACATTATTTTGGAAAGTCTTTATAGGTTTTTTATTGTTTATAATTTTGTTTTTAACATTGCTAGGTTTTGGGATAATCAGCGATATGCCATCGTTTGAGGAACTTGAAAATCCCAAAAGCATGTTATCAGCTGAGGTGTACAGTGCCGATGGAAAACTAATGGGCAAATATTATAAACAAAACAGATCGCTTGTATCCTATAAAAACCTACCGACAGTACTCGTAGATGCTCTAGTAGCCACTGAAGACGAGCGTTTCCTTGATCATTCAGGCATCGACGCTAGAGCTATAGGCCGGGCTGTTAAAGGGATTTTTACACCACAGAACGAAGGTGGTGCCTCAACTTTAACTCAACAATTGGCTAAAAATTTATTTCCAAGAGATAGAAATTTAAACAAGGCAGAACTGATTTTACAAAAATTAAAAGAATGGATAATTGCCGTGCGTCTTGAGAAAAAATACACCAAGCAAGAGTTGATAACCATGTACTTCAATACTGTTGATTTTGTGAACACAGCTACGGGTATCAAAAGTGCCTCACAAGTATATTTCAACACCTCTGTGGACTCACTTAATGTTGAACAAAGTGCGTTGCTAGTAGGTATGGTACAAAATCCAAATTTATTCAATCCTGTCAAACGTGCAGAGCGGGCCCAAGTTCGACGCAACATCGTCTATAGGCAAATGATAAAAAACAATAAACTGACGCAAAACGAATATGAAAAATTAAAAGATAATCCTATAAATTTAGATTATCATCCGGCTTTGCCTGAAGACGGCATAGCACCGTATTTTAGAGAACACGTTCGACAAGAGGTAAAAGATTGGTGCAAAAAACATAAAAACCCAAAAACGGGAGATAATTATGATTTGTATCAAGACGGTTTACGAATATACACGTCTATAGATTCAAGAATGCAAGTATATGCTGAAGAAGCAGTCAAAATACACATCAAGTCTTTGCAAAAATCGTTTAACGTAGGGGCTACAGCGCCCAACAAACGTACGATTGAAGATGGAATAAAGCACAGTCTTAGATATAAAGCATTGATAGATTCAGGGAAAACAGAAGGAGAAATTAACAAGATATTTGATACACCAACTAAGATAAAATATTTCAGTTGGGAAGGAGAAAAGTCAAAAACGATGACACCGAAAGATAGTGTGAAATATTATGAAAAGCTACTACACGCAGGGTTTATGGCTATGGATCCAACAAGCGGAATGGTAAAAGCTTGGGTGGGTGGTATAAGTTTTAAAGATTTTCAATACGATCATGTTAATCCTAACTCTAAGCGTCAAGTGGGTTCTACATTCAAGCCCTTTGTATATAGTGTTTATATAGACAACGGATTTTCGCCTTGTCAGCGTGTCATCGACCGTCGCTATTGCATCGGCAGTTGGTGCCCTAATAATTCCGATGGAGGATTCTCAGGCGCCTCATTAACTTTAAAACAAGCTCTAACTAAATCTAAAAATTCGATTTCTGCATTTTTGATGCTTCAAGTCAAGCCTGACCCAGTTATAAGTTTGATTAAACGCATGGGTATCGATGTATCTAATTTTAAAAGAGATGCCACTATCTGCCTCGGCACGCAAGATATATCGGTGTTAGAAATGGTCGGCGCTTATTCCACATTCGCAAACAGAGGCATCTACAGCAAGCCCGTATATATAACTAGAATAGAAGACAAAAGTGGGAATGTTTTAGATGAATTTAGAAGCGACAAAGTAGAAGTAATGAGCCAAGCCTCTGCCTACATAATGACAAACATGATGGAAAGTGTGGTTGATTTTGGAACTGCAAAACGCCTGCGTTCAAGCTATGGTTTTAAAGTTGATTTAGCTGGCAAAACGGGTACAACTGATAACAATTCTGATGGTTGGTTTATGGGCTACACCCCGCGCCTAGTAGCTGGTGCATGGGTAGGTGCCGACAATCGTCAAGTCCATTTTATTAGTACAAGCATAGGACAAGGAGCGAGTACTGCGTTGCCTATATGGGCAATATTTATGAAAAAAGTGTATGCCGATAAAAAATTGGGCTACAGCCAAAATGAAAAATTTGAGAAACCAAACGGCGAAATGCCCGTTGAGTTAGATTGTAATAAATACTATGAAAGTGAAACTTTGAGCGGAGAAAACATACCAAAACAACGCTCGAGTGATGGAGCAAATCAAGCTGCCGAACAACAAAAGTCGGGCGAAGAAGTAGAATACAAAGAAAATGGTGGCGAGTTCGAACAATAACTATTTTTAATTAATTTTAAAACTAAAATTTTGATATTTGGCTTAGTTGGCAAATCGCTGCAGCACTCGTTTTCAAAGCACTATTTTGAAAAAAAATGGAATCATCTGCAGTTGCCCCACTCGTATCAATTATTTGAATTTGACAATGTTGATGCCATAAAAAAACAATTAAATAACCTGCCAAATCTGCGTGGTCTCAATGTTACAATACCTTATAAAACATCGATAATTCAATATTTAGATGGTATAAGCGATGAGGCAAAAAACATAGGTGCCATCAATTGTATTAGTATTGAAAACGGAAAATGGACAGGCCACAACACTGATGCAGCAGCGTTTTATAAAACATTACCCAATCCAAATTTTATAAAAAAAATATTAGTTTTAGGCAACGGAGGAGCTGCAAAAGCGGTGATTTATTATTTGCTAAAAAACAAAAACAACATTACACAAGCAGCAAGAAATATTTTTAACATCGCTGATACTTCATTTGATTGCGTAAAACAAATAAATTGGCTAGAATTAGACTCACATTCATTGCTTGATTATGACTTGATAATCAACGCAACACCGCTTGGAATGCGGCCTGATGATGCTGCTTTTCCTTTATTATATACCACTGCTAATAAGCATTCCTTATTCTATGATTTGATTTATAACCCTGCAGAAACTACTTTTTTACTGCTTGCAAAAATACACGGTTGCAAAACAAAAAACGGGTTAGAAATGTTGCACTTGCAAGCAGACAAAAGTTGGGAAATATGGAAAAAGGTATGCTTATAACTATAGGCAAATATTAGTCGCTATTCCGTAGGTAATTTACTTAAATCCATATAAAAAAACTCCCAAGTATGCCCATCAAAATCCTCTATGGTACGTTGCTGCATGAACCCATAATCACGCATTTCATTGGGTTCTACTGCACCTGCTTCTACTGCATCTCCTACTATAGTATTGACTCTAGCGAGGCTTTCAACAGAGATTGAATACAACGCAGCTTGCGTATTTATAGTATCAGCAATTGGTTTATTAATAAAACTCAAAAACTTAGAGTGGCTCAATAGCATTACAAAAATTGAATCTTCCCAAACCATACAAGTTGCTGTATCGTCTGAGAATTGTGGATTGATAGTGAACCCAATAGCCACATAAAGTGATACAGATTTTTGTAAATCAACTACGGGTAAATTAATAAAAATTTGCGATGGCATAGGAGTATATTTATTTGATTAAAAAAAGCAATAAAAAAAACCCTAATATAGAATATTAGGGTTGAAGGATGTGGGCGCACACGGATTCGAACCGCGGACCCTCTGCTTGTAAGGCAGATGCTCTGAACCAGCTGAGCTATGCGCCCCTTTTCTAAATAAAAACATATAGTTTTTACGTTGATTGGGAATGCAAATATACGTTTATATTTTAAATAAAAAAATAAATTTTTAAAAATTTAGTTGCAACCCAGCCCTAACACCAAACTTGCTAATATCAGGGTTTTGCAAGTAGCTCAACCGCCAAATAGCATCTATACGCACGACTTTGAAAATATTCTCTACGCCAACACTAGCCTCACTGTAGGGTATTTTGTATGGAATATAATATTTCAAAAAGTTTTTACGAGAGGAATTGGTGCGAATATTTTCTGCTGTCATAGAGCCCCAAGCGGCTTTCCCACTGACCAACCACCGAAGTTTTAACTTTTGCAATAGGGGTATTTTATTGAGTAATAGCCCTTCAAAATGGTGGTTCCACATTATATAAATATTTTGATCGGTTACAAATTCATACCGATTCATCAAATTAAATGAAAAATTATTGTAAAAATAAGTTTCATTGCCGGGTAGCACATCGAGAAGCAACAAGGGCAAAGATTTGAAAGTTTTGCTCGTGTGTAGCGTGTATTCGCTCCAACCGATTGGAGGCAATTTAAACCAATCATATATGTTCAATTGCAACTTTTGGTAATAAAACTGAGAACCCAACACATAAGGTATGCCGATAGTGTATTCTATGTCGAGCGAAGGATATTTGCTACCCAAACTAGTTCGATAAATATTGGAACTTAAAAATTTTTCTTTGTAGGCAAAATGGGCAGACAGTTTGACTTCTGCGGTTTGTATTTGAGCAGTTTGTTCTTCTAAAAAAGGAAAATTACCTTCATAATAAACAAAGTCAAAATAGGGAGTAATATTTTTACGAACGAACGTAAATTTATTGCTATAACCGAATCGTAATTCATGAAAATAAGATGCTTCGAAGCTATGAATATGCAATAATTTTTGAGCAATAGGACGACGGTAAAGCCCCGACATGAGGTTGTCTTGACCAAAATCGGTGGTTGAAGTGTTGCTCACATCTATGTCGTTGAGGTAGTTTATTTTGATTTCGCGGCGCGGCTGTTTATCAATCACATATATGAAATGTCCCCCATATTTTACGTTTTTATCCTTCAACCCATAAGCTACAAAAGATCCAAACTCAAGCCGTGTGTTGAACTTATTACTTGTTCTAAAACCAACTCTCAATCGATGTCCTTCTACGAAATTATTTGAATATACATTAAAATAAGGCCCCAATTCTACTTTACCAAATTGCTTGTAGCCACTCGCGATGAGGGTGATATAATCAACATACGTTTTGAACATTGGCATCGCTTTGAGGCTATCTACCATTGTATAAATTGCTTTTTCATTTTTGCTTAAACTATCATGTCTAACCGATTGCCAGTAGCGTTCATCGTGCTTGTCCGCATCGTCATGGACTACTATATCATCATAACCTTTGAGCAACCAATCTATGTTTGGATTATTTAAAATAATTTTTTTGTAGCTTGAGGTTTTGCGTCCTATGAGCCCTGGAGAGTCTTTTTTGGTTGCGGCAAACACGACTATTAATTTATCTTTTACCAAAAACATTGCTGTGTCGTTCACCGCCTCAAACTCTTGAAAAACGGCTAATTTATTAACAAAGTTAATGTTTGATTCTTTGTCAATATTCATGCTTACCTGTTGCAATTTCCATTGTTTGTTCACTATCCAACATTCGCCATAAAAAGTATTTTCTTGCTTGCGTTTTGGCTTGAATAGTATCTTGTAAATAGTATCTGTTTTATAAACTGCCGTGTCCATAAGATAGTATTTATAGTACAGAAAACCCGCATCGCTTATGGGGCTGACAAAGCTTTTGCCAAGTATCGGCAACCAATTATCATAAATATTAAAGTTTTGATACATAGAACCCAAAAACTGATTGACACTTTCATTTTTGATGCCCGATATTTTAGTGCCGAGTATCACTTCTTTCGATTTTTTTGGATTTTTTCTGTAATAAAAATTACTTAAACTCTCGGTCATAAACAGAGGCAGAAAGGGTGTTTCATTGCTTGTGCTATCCATGTTATCAAAAATAATATGAAAAGGTTTCATCAATTTGTTATCTAAATATTTCTTGCCTATATCGTCTAAATCAATTTCCATTTTATTGTATGTTTCGTACTGATAACTTTCATAGCGCTCTGGATTATTTTTTTGTTTAGAATCAATGACCTTTCGCATCATAATGTCAGCATGATCTGGACCTGGATTTATGGTTACTTGGGCTATTTCTTGTGAGGCAACTAACATTTCAAAATTAATGATTTGCACCGCTATTTTTGC
>JAYVJZ010000196.1:0-16120 GCA_043768865.1 Sphingobacteriales bacterium | reverse complement strand
AAACAACTTAATGAAGTGGCTTCGGTGAAGATTTCGTTTAACGATTTCGTTATAAAAGCGGCGGCATTAGCACTCGGCAAGCATCCGAGTGCCAATGCGTCGTGGTTGGGCGATAGCATACGCTATAATGGGCATATACATATAGGTATGGCGGTGGCTGTAGAAGATGGATTGATAGTACCTGTGGTGCGTTTTGCTGATCAAAAATCGATTGTGCAGTTGGCTACTGAAACTAAAACATTGGCGACTAGGGCGAAGGCGAAGCAGCTTCAACCTGCCGATTGGGAAGGCAATACTTTTACTATTTCTAACCTTGGTATGTTTGATATTGATGAGTTTACTGCGATTATAAATCCGCCTGACGCCTGTATATTGGCAGTAGGGGGCGTTAAGGAGCAAGCTATAAGTGAGAATGGTGTGCTGCGAAGCGGTCATAGTATGAAGCTAACGTTGAGTTGTGATCATAGGGTAATAGATGGGGCTGCTGGGGCTGCTTTTTTGCAAGAGCTAAAGCGTGTTTTAGAAAACCCAATGTTGATGTTGGTGTAATTTTTATATTGCAGCTTGCTTTATTTTCTTGGACATTGGTATATTAATTTACTAAATCTAATCAATTAATGCTGTTCAATTTTTGAAAATTATGTTAAAAAATTAACTACTTTGAGTTACCACTTTTATAGTTAAATTGAAGTATATTTGGCATATTAATAAATTGGCATAAAAGCAGTTTTTTATTTGTTTACATCATCATATTTTTTTTAATACCTTTATGAAAAAAGTTTTCTACTTTCTATTTATTGTTAGTTTCATTTCGTTTAACGTAGCTCAAGCGCAAACAGGTTGTAGTGCTACATGCGATGGTTCTGATGGCATAACGCCTGCTGTAACGCCTATGTTTATGACCACTGCACCAACTGCTATTAACATTATAGCGTGTGATCCTCTGCCTCCGCCAGTGTTGCTACAAGCTATGGATTGTGCTGGAACTGTGTGGGATATCGCCCCTTCGGTGGTAACTATATCGCCTACGTTGGTTAATTATGTTTGGACGGCTACGTGTGGCACTTTGTCTGTAACAGAAACGATGATTATCAATTTAATGCCAGACGTTGAGGCTCCTATCATAACTGGGCCTTCTTCGATAACGGTAGATTGCTCTGCGGGCGGGTTGCCTGACCCTGCTTTCACTGACAATTCAGACCCCTCACCTACTTTTACTTTCACTGATAACAATTCAGCATTGAACAGTTGTGGATTAGGTATTAAAGTTAGAACATGGACGGCTAAAGATTGTGCTGGCAACGTTTCAGCTACATTTGTACAAAATATTACGATTACTAAATTGTCGATACCTGCTTTTGATTTAAACAAAGATGGTGTGAGCGACGCGAGTGATGTAATGGCAGATGTAATAATTGCTTGCAATGGTATATTGCCTACTGACACTATAAATGCAACACATATATTAGACGATTGTGCAACATTTGTAACACTATCTGTATCTACTTTTCCTTTTGCATCTAACGGTTGTGGGTTTGTGGACAGATACCAGCGCACATGGTTTTTGTCTGATTGCATTCATACGCCTGTTTTAATGTTTCAGTACATCGATGTGATAGATACGGTCAATCCTGTGTTGAGTGCATATCCTACTAATGATACTATCATGTGCCCGAGTGATACTACATCAATACCTTCAGCGGTGATTACAGCTTTTGATCAATGCGATCAACAAACGCATATCGTAAAATATAGACAAGTGTATGGAGTAGCAGATGCATGTGGCAATAGGGTTATAACGCGCACATGGGAGAGCAAAGATTGCAAAAACAATGATACAATACACACTCAATTGATTGTAATAATGGATACAATATTGCCAGTGTTCGATGGGATTATACCAGATTCTATTGTGGCTTGTCAATTGGCTTTACCCATATTGCTTGACTTAGATGCAGGCGTAACTGTTACTGATAATTGTGATATAGGTGTTACTTTTAGCTCATCGCAGAGCAGTGTTTTTGACGCATGTGGTTTAGAGCAAGTTATTTTGACATGGAGTTCAACCGATTGTTCAGGCAACACCACAACTGAAACAAGAACTATAACTCAAATAGATACCGTAGCCCCTATTTTCACAGAATTAACTCCAAAAGATACGATAGTGTCATGTCCTAATAACATTCCTAACGCAGCATTTTTACAGTTCACAGACAATTGCGATGCGTTGCCTATACAAGATATTGTAAATGTAGCTACTACAGGCCCTTGTGGGATTTCACAAGTACGCCGTAAGTGGGTAATATTGGATTGCAGTGGAAATATTGATAGCGTTATTCAAATAATCACCGTCTCAGATACTATTAAACCAAACCTTGGTGGATTGTTAGCAAGCGATACGTTGATGTGTATATTTGATACTACTGCCGCAGTTCAATTATTATCTACCGATAATTGTGATGCACCTTCGATAATAAAATCTACAACTATAACAACATTAGATGCTTGTGGAAATGGAACTGTGGTACGCAGGTGGACAGCCACTGACTGTGCCGGCAATGATTCTACATTTCTACAAACTATAACTATATTAGACACCATAAAACCAATTATACAATTGGTAGCAGGCAATGCTACAAGCGCCTCGCTCACTTGTGGTACTCCATTGCCACCGCTACCTTCGTTCATAGCATTCGATAATTGCGATACCAACGTAAACACAACTAGCATTACATTCACCGACGTTCGCACCGCATTTAATTGTATAACAAGGGATTCAACAATCACAAGAATATGGGCGTTGCAAGATTGTAGTGGCAATAAAGCGGATACTATAAAACAAGTGTTTATAATTAACTGCCCGATACCCGGAGCTACAATAGGTAACGACCAAAACGTGTGTATGCCCGGTAGTGTAACTCTCGCTGCAACTGGCGTTGGCACATGGTCTGCACCTAGTGGTTCATTTAGTAATATCAACAATCCAACTGCTATATATAGCCCTGCTTCGACTGCTAACGGACCCGTGTTGTTAACATGGAATGTATTCGATCCGCTCAATCTTTGCCCTTCACAAGCTTTTACAATGACTGTTAATGTTACAAATGTAGAAGCAGGGTCATTGACGGGCATAGCAGGTTGCATAGACAATACGGTTATACCAAACACAACAGCCACTATATCAGCCTCTATCGTTGCTCCACCAACTATCCCTCCAGGATTTGAATTATTTTATGTTTTGACCACCGGGCCCTCTAAAGTAGTAGAATTATACGGTAACACATCAACCTTTAACGTAAACACAGCTGGAGTTTATTACATACACACATTAGTGATAGATATTGACGACTTTGCAACGGCCTCTGCGATAGGTACGATATTACCCGGCGTAACTACCGCTATACAGATATATAATGCACTTACAGTTGGAGGTGGAGCTATTTGCGGTGATTTTGATATCACGGGTGGGTTAGTCAATGTTGTGTTCTGTCCCACATTCATAGAAGATCCATGTATTTGCAACTCATCAACAAGCCCTGCATCATTAACAGAAACTATACGTTTTTATGGTTTTGGCCCATTCACATTGATAGGCACATCAGGCACAGGTTTAGCAATAGGCAGTTCAGTAGCTACAAGCGGCGGCTCACTCACATTTTCACCTGAAAGTGGAGTGCCCTATACGCTCACAATACAAGATGGAGTAGGCAATATATTAAACATCGCCAACACGTGCGCTACGGCAGCATCTTGCTCGGGGTTCACAGTTACAGGTACCGTATTTTATGATGTGGACGAAGATGGGATTTATCAAATACCACTCGATGCTTTTCAACCCGGATTTGGAATAACAATCTACGTAGATGACAATGCAGACGGGCTTCATCAACCCACTGAAACCAACGCTATCACTACGGTTTATACCAACACTTCGGGTATATATTTAGTAGAAAATTTGACTAATGGCAATTACGTAGCTGTGATAACAATCAATCCGACTACCTACTCCATATTGAATGGCGAAGAGCCTATTATAATAAACAATGCCAATTATAATGTCAGTGCAGGTTTAACGACAAATTTTATAGTATTGTCGCAGGATATAACTACCTTCAATGCAACAGATAATTGTACTACTACAACACTGAATTGGGTGAATGAAAATGAAACCAACATAGAAAAGTACGAAATACAAATGAGTTATACAGGTCTGCAATATGATAAAATTGCAACCGTATCTAAAAACGAAAATCCTATTAATAATGGAAAATATTTTTATACATTAAACACTCCCAATGCCGCCACTACTTATTATAGAATAGCCGCTTACACCAAAACTGGCATAAAAACATACACTAAAATTATTGGCATAGATAATGATTGTCTGCAAGCAATAACAGTAGAATCGGTATATCCAAATCCGTTTTTTGATGAACTAAACATACAAATAAATAGTAGCTCAACGCAGCCGATAGCAATTGAAATAATAGACCTAACGGGCAGAATATTGTTTTCAAAAAACATACCGCTCGCAATTGGTATTCAAACTATAACACTGAAAGATATAGGTATAAGTAGTGGAATGTATATGATCAACTTTAAAAATGAAATGAAAGGAATTATAAAAAATTATAAACTAATAAAAATAAAATAATTATGGCAATGCAGTTTACAGACGCTAATTTCAAGGAATTAGTATTGGATAGCGACAAACTATCGGTAGTCGATTTTTGGGCAGAATGGTGTGGTCCATGCAGAATGATTGGACCTATAATAGATGAATTGCATACGGTGTACGAAGGTAAAGTGAACATCGGCAAGGTAAACGTGGACGACAATGCGGAAATATCAGCAATGTTCAGCGTACGCAACATACCCACTATCCTATTAATAAAAAATGGTGAAGTAGTAGATAAGCAAGTAGGGGCTGTACCGCGTAGTATTTTAGAGCAAAAAATAAAAGCTCACATGTAACAATCATAAGACTCAAACATTGAACACGTATAAAAACTATGTTACTAAAAAAGTAGTATTTACAACACACTTGACGTAAGCAAGATAAGAAACAAAACAAGCTGTAAAACAACTACTCAACAAAATAAGTAAATTCGAACGTGATTAATCAACAAAACCAGTATGCTTTTGATAATTTAGAACTCCTCGCTAAACAAGTGGTTGAAGGATTCATCATTGGTTTGCACAAAAGTCCGTTTCATGGTTTTTCGGTAGAATTTGCTGAACATAGAATATACAACGAAGGAGAAAGTATCAAAAATATTGACTGGAAAGTATATGCACGTACTGAAAAACTGTTTGTCAAACGATTTGAAGAAGAGACTAATCTGAGGTGTCAAATAGTTATCGATACCTCGAGTAGTATGCATTACCCCGACGACGCTGCGTTTCTCAAACAAAACAAATACAACAAAATACGATTTAGCGTTGTAGCAGCCGCCGCATTGATACATCTATTAAAAAAACAACGTGATGCTTTCGGGCTTAGCTTATTCAACGAAACATTAGAATATCAAAGCCAATGCAAAAGCAGCACAGTGCATCAAAAACTATTGCTCACTGAACTAGAACGCCAACTCAATACACCAACATTAAACAAAAAAACGTCGTCGGTCAAAGCACTACATGAGATAGCAGAAGCGGTACACAAGCGTTCATTAGTGTTATTATTTAGCGATATGCTCGACAGCTCCGAGTCAAGCGATGAACTGTTTCAAGCGATGCAACACTTAAAATACAACAAACATGAAGTGATACTATTTCATGTTATTGACAAAAAAATGGAGTTGGATTTTGAATTTGAAAATCGCCCTTATCTATTCGTAGATATAGAAACGGGTGAGAAACTTAAACTACAAGGCAACCAAATAAAAGACGAGTACCAAAGACGTGCCAATGCTTTTAAAAATGAATTGAAAATGCGATGCACTCAGTTCAATATCGATTTTATAGAAGCAGATGTCAATGAAGATTTTAGGCAAATACTTTTACCCTTTTTCTCAAAAAGAAGTAAAATGATTTGATGCCAATGAATAGGCTATATCTATTAAAAAAAGCACTATATGACCACATTTATCTCTTGCGATCAACTCAAACTCAACTATACATTCAGCCCTGTGAGCAATGCAAAAGCAGTGATAGTGATAGTACACGGCATGGGGGAGCATCATGGACGCTATAAAAACGTTGTTGATTTTTACACTAATAATGGATACAGCGTATTTGCTTTTGATTTGCGAGGACACGGGCTATCAGAAGGGCCTAAAGGCCACACACCCTCCTACGAACGCTTGATGATAGATATTGAGTTTGCTATAAAACAAGCTGAATTAGTATCTAATTGCAAAAAAATAATACTCTATGGGCATAGCCTTGGCGGCAATTTAGTACTTAATTATTGCATACATAAAAAACATTCATTAACAGCGATAATAGTGCGATCACCTTGGGTAAAACTATCGTTCGCCCCCCCCAAAATAAGAGTATTTTTAGCCCAATGTATGAATGGAATATATCCCGCTTATACTGAAAAAAATACCTTAGATACAAAAGCAATTTCACGATCAAAAGAAGAAGTAAATGCCTATGAGACAGACCCTCTGATACATAATAAAATATCAGCAGGCATGTTTTTTAGTATTCTCAACAAAGGCAATGAATTATACAAAACCATTGAAAAATTGAATTGCCCCACACTCCTGATGCACGGCGACGCCGACAGACTAACCTCCTGTCAAGCAACTACAGATATCGCACAATTGAATACGTCATTTATAACATTAAGAATTTGGAACGGTGCCTATCATGAGTTGCATCATGAGCCTGAACGCAATGAAGTATTTGCATTTGAATTAGCCTGGTTGCAAAAGTTATAGCTATCCAACTATTGTGCAACCTTTGGCTTGCAGCCATTTTTTTATTTTATCTAAATGCTGCCCTTGTATTAGTATTTCTTCGTTTTTGTAGCTCCCGCCTGCCCCGCATAGTGCTTTCAATTCTTTAGCCACTTCTTCGCAAAACGCATCACTAGCCTGCCAACCAAAAATATAAGTAGCTACTTTACCGCCTTTGAGTTTTTTATCAACTCCAATTTTAAGTTTTTCTTTGCTATAATCGATGGTAGGAGGAAGCTCGATAGGCACTGCCGATTCGCCCTTCTGCTCGGAGCTGAACACCAAAGCTGATAGGCTTTCTAAAGATTTTAATGTAAGTTGAGACATGGCAATTAACGTTAAAAGATGGATACAAAATTATACTATATTTAAAAACAAATTATCTTATTTTTGTAGATTAATAAATTTTAAACTCCACAACCAAAAGACAAAGTAGTGATAATTGCCATCGTATTGCCGTTTTATAATCCAGAAGAAAATTGGGAAACTACTTTTTTGGAGTTGAGTTCCAAATTGTCAAGCTCAATCACTTTTAGTATAAAATGGGTGCTAGTGAACGACGGTAGTACTAAAAATGTGAACAATGAAATTACATTTCTCAAAAAAGAAATGAAACATAATTTGCAATACATATCGTTAGAAAAAAATATCGGCAAAGGCCATGCAGTGCGCCTTGGGCTACAACATTGCGAGGCCACCTATTATTTATATACCGACATTGACTTGCCTTATACTACTGAAAGCATGAAAAATGTGCTTGATGAACTTATGAAAAATGATTATGATGTTTTGTTTGGTGAACGTGAAATAAAATATTATGATGATATCGGGAAGTTTAGAAAATATCTTTCGATAGTTGCTAAGTTAGTGTTCAATAGTATCATAAAAATTAAAATTACAGATACACAATGTGGTTTAAAAGGATTTACAAATAAAGGAAAAAGTGTAGTTGCAAGCACAACTATAAAACGATTTTTGTTTGATTTAGAATTAGCAAAGCTGTTAAGTAAACAGGAAATTATAAAATATAAAAGTATAAAAGTAGCCACTCGAGATAATATCAAACTGAGCTACATGGGTTGGAATGTATTAATAAAAGAAATTGCGAACCTCTTTAAAATTATGATTTCATAAATAATGCAAAAATTTAAAGTTAGTGAAAAGCAAGGTAGTTTATTAACGATTTTTATTACGATTATACTTATTTGTGTTTATTATTTCGAGATAATAATTACCTCAAACTCATATTTGATGAGCCTCTCGGGCGATTCATTAAAAAATTTCTATACGCTTTATTATTATGTAATCAACGATTCAGCAACTTGGTTTACGGGCATGAATCATCCTTATGGAGAGCATTTGGTTTTTACAGATGCACAACCTTTGTTAGCATTTGTTTTGAAAATGGCAGTGCAAGTATATCCGAATCTAACAAATTATATTCAATCAATTGAAATTTGGATTTTGTTTTTATCCATAGTAGTAGGCGCCCGCTATTTGTATAAAACAATGATAAGATTAGATATCAGCCCTTTCTTATCAACACTTTCGGCGCCAATTATCCTTATGATGTCACCACAATTATTGCGATTTGGTTGCCATTTTGGTCTAGCTTACGTTTGCTTCGTACCAATGATTTTGTATTATTTGGTTAGTTATTACATTAATAATAAACAAAGAGATATTGTCCTATTGTTTTTAATAATAACATTATTTTCATTTTTACACCTCTATTATCTAGCCATAGGCTTATTAACAATGCTCTGTTACGGTGTTGTGTATTTGATATTTAACAAAAAAATCGAATATAAAATACTACTTGGAATAGGCGTAACCTATGCTATAATAAAATCATATTTATCGTTCACTGATCCTATAAAAGACAGACCCAACGCTGTGTTTGGGCTGACTACATATTGTTCCAATTGGTATGAAATTATATGTTCAAAGCAGGCTATAATGAGTATATTTAATTCAATCATCAAACCCAATTTTGAATTTGAAGGATATTGTTATGTGGGTGTATTTGTGATTGTAGTGCTGCTTTTTGCATTGGTGAATTACAAATTAACTGCCCAATATTTCAACAAAAATCCATTAATTAAAATAATAACTATAACATCATTAATGGTTTTGCTTGTTTCATTTGCATTCCCATTCAACATTTCATATTTTGAAAAATTCATAGTTTACTTACCTGCCGCATACAAACAATTCAGGTCTGTAGGGCGTTTTAGTTGGGTGTTTTATTATATCATTAGCATAGTTGCCGTACACTATTGTCAAAATTATTTTACAACTCCTTCCATTAAATATAAATCAGCAAAGAAAATTATTTTAATTATATTTTTCTTACTCTGGTGTGTGGATATGAATATGTATAACAATATGGTTGTTAGAGAGTTGCAGCTCAACAGAGCTCCATTTGATTTGAAATCTAACAAGAAAAGTTTTTTAAATACTCTAGCTAGTAATGCGGTCGAAATCTCGTCTGTCCAAAGTATATTGTATTATCCATTTTGTCATGTAGGGTCCGAGAAAATGGGTTTTGCCGTTGGAGGATTTGAAATGGGTATGCTATTATCAATGTATAGCGATTTACCGCTGATTGGAGCAAGCTTATCAAGGACTTCTTTTGACCAAGTAGCTAGCGTGAGCAATATTTTGAACTCAGAGCAAGGATTTAAAGATTTTAAAAAAATACTTAAAAATGATACATCTATTCTTGTTGTTATTCACCAAAATAACTTGACAAAAAAGACTGATTGGATTGTAAAATATTTAGATTACATCTACCCGATAGGAAATTATAATGTGTACTTATTTTCGACATCCAATCGCGAATATATCAAACTTTGCGAAACAGAATTCAAACCATATTCGAGGTTCAACACCAGTATTGATATCGATTTTGAACCACAAAATAAAAAAACAAACCATAGAAAAGGCAGTAATTATATACTCAATGATGAACCAATTTTTACGCTACTTTTAGATACTATTTCTACCCCTTTAGATTCTATAAAAATAGCTATTTGGACCTATGCAAACCCAGCCACGGCTGGATTACAGAGACTACGTATATTTTTGCAAAACGATAAAAAATCACAAATCTATTATGAGGAATTGGAACACACAAGCATAACAAAAATAGAAAAAAGATGGGTGCAATATGAGTCAACTATCAAAATAGATAGCGCCGCATCGTATTTGATTTTGAAATCAAATATCGAC
This sequence comes from Sphingobacteriales bacterium, assembly GCA_043768865.1. Taxonomy (GTDB): domain Bacteria; phylum Bacteroidota; class Bacteroidia; order Chitinophagales; family JAYVJZ01; genus JAYVJZ01. The sequence continues at coordinate 5,978 of JAYVJZ010000196.1, read as the reverse complement.
GAAGTATATTTCGGTGATTTGAAATTGATATATTAGTAATTTTTTTTGGGTTCTGCCAAAATCTGTGAACTTTACAAAAATTACTGCCAATAAAAAAGTTTACATCAAAAATCACCATTAATGAAACAAAAATACCATTGATGTAAACTAAAATAGCAACACAATATACATTTTGTCAGTTGCGTTATTTTGGTATTGAATTTGATTGTTTTTATACAAATAAACATAAAATAATAATATGAAAAAGTACCTTTATGTCATTGCACTCTCTGTCGGCACGACTCTTACAACTCTAGCTGCCTACAATTATTTTACAAATGAGAAAAACGTAGTGCAAGTAGCTAATGCAATTGAACCCACTACTAACAAGCGATTTGCTGGTTTACAATTACCAAATCTGAATGGTACTATGCAGGATTTTACTACTGCAGCGGCTAAATCAACTCCTGGCGTTGTGCATATAAAAAACACAATGAAACCCTCACAAAACGCACGCTATTATCATGATCCGTTTCGAGATTTTTTTGGAGATGATATGTTTAGAAAATATCAACAAGGCCCACAGGAGCAAAAATCGTCAGGCTCAGGGGTAATCATTACTGAAGATGGTTATATAGTTACTAACAACCACGTAATAGACAATGCGAAAGAGCTAGAGGTTACATTGTGGGATAATTCAACCTTCAAAGCAACATTAATAGGCACGGATCCAAGTACAGATTTAGCCGTTATTAAAATTGAAAAAAATGGCTTGGCGCACTTGCCATTTGCGAATAGTGATGACGTGCAAGTGGGGCAATGGGTGCTTGCTGTTGGTAATCCGTTTGACCTCGAAAGCACTGTTACAGCAGGAATAGTAAGTGCTAAGGGAAGGAATATTGATATACTTAGTGGCAATAATAAGAACCCAATCGAAAGTTTTATACAAACAGATGCAGCTGTCAATCCTGGCAACTCGGGAGGTGCGCTTGTTAATTTAGACGGTGCTTTGATAGGTATAAATACTGCTATAGCCTCTCCTACGGGGAGTTACGCTGGATACGCATTTGCTGTGCCCACTAACATAGTAGAAAAAGTGGTTGATGATATTTTGAAATATGGCATCGTGCAGAGAGCATTTTTAGGTATTAATATTCAAGAAATAGATAGCAAACTAGCTGCTGACAAAGGCATTGACAAAAAAGGAGTATTCGTGGCAGGTGTGAATGAAAACTCTGGTGCATTGTCAGCTGGCCTGCAAGAGGGTGATGTAATTATGCAAGTAAATGGTGTGAATGTAAATACTCGTTCGCAATTAATGGAACAAGTAGCTAAATATCGACCAGGTAATAAGATTTCAATCACTTACGCTAGAGAAGAGACAATAAAAACGACAGAAGTAGTGCTGAGAAATATCGAGGGAACAACGGAGGTAGTAAAAAAGGAATCAATGAACGTACTAACTAAGCTAGGGGCTGACTTTAGGGATTTGAAAAGAGAGGAACTGCAAAAATTAAATATTAAAAATGGCGTAGAAGTGAATGCAATACAAGATGGCGTTTTGAAAAATAATACAGGTATGCGAGAAGGTTTTATAATTATGCAAGTCAATGATGTATTGATTCGCAACAAAGAAGAACTCAAAGAGGTGTTCAATGAAGCGAAAGGACAGATTTATATTGCAGGTATATACCCTGATTATCCTAAGCTAGTATATTATCGTTTAGAATTATAAAAATATAGGTTTTTAAGGTTTTAGGTTTATTGTACGGGAGAATTTATTCTCCCGTTTTTTTTGCAATTATAATTAATCGACTTGATTTTGATTCATCATAAGCTGCAAAACTATAATCCCCAAACACATCAATAATTTCAAAATTAGTAGTAGCAATTATATTTTTAAAATCAATAAAAGTTAAGCATTGCAAACGCTCCTCAAAGTGGTGTTTAACGCCATTGTCAATCACTTCGATTTGCTTTATTATTATATTATTTTCTATTTTTTTTGTGGTGTTAAAGCAGATAGTATCTACCATCAATTTTGAAATTTCAGGTGCAGAATTTAGTTGCATCAACGGCAACACATTTATAAAATCTATTATCAAAAACCCATTGTAGTCAAGTGCTACATTTATGTTTTTTATTACTTTATTATTAGTACGATGATGATTGAAATATCCAAAACTGGTAAATAAATTCAAAACTATATCAAAACGATTAGCCCCAAAAGGTTGCCTCATATCGTGCACTGCAAAGTCTAATTTTGGATTTGAATGAACTAGAGCTGCTGTGATACTTTCGTTCGATAAATCATAACCGGTAGTGAAGCAGTTCGTTTTTTTATTTATGTAAACACTATGTCTGCCCTTGCCACACGCTAGGTCTAGCACTTTGGTAGCAGCATCAATTTTGAAATAATCACAAATAGTATCAATAAATAAAGCCGCCTCCTCTTCGTTTCTATTTTTATAAAGCAAATGATAATACGGTGTATCAAACCAAACTGCGAACCATGATTTTTGCATTTTTAATATATTAAACTGATTTTATAAAGTCAATTAAATGGATAATTTCTTTGTTTAAATTATATTTTTCATTGAACAATTTTTTGGCATTATTAGACAACGTAATCGCTAAACTCGGATTTTTATTTAAGTTAATCATCGCTTCACAAAACGATGGTGCAGAGTCAGCCAACAAAAAATGTACTCCTGCCTCTGCATCAATGCCCTCTATAGCTTGTGTAGTAGCTATCACAGGTATTCCTAAATCAAAGGCTTCCAAAATTTTAATGCGATACCCACTTCCACACTTCAAAGGTACAATCAATACATGTTGAGAGAGAGAAAATAAAGTGGCATCTTCAACAAAAGACGTAAAAGTTACATTTTCATATTTAGAATTGAATAAATACAATGGCATACTCTTGCCAGCAAAATGTACTTTTATGTTGGTATTCTTGGAATTTAAAATAGGAAATACAGTTTGTAACCACCACGATACGGCATCTATGTTGGGCTGCCAATCCATAGAAGCCAAATGAAAGAATTTAAAATAAATAGGTGGGTGCGACAGTGTCATTTTTTTAGAAACTAGTGCAGTAATAGATTTTGTTTTCAATCCATGATGTACGGAATCAAAATAATTTTTATCTACTGTCGTTAGTGGTAGTATAGCATTATAATCCAGCAATAGCGCATCTTCCCACTTTTTAAACTTCGATAAGATTATCATATAATAATATTTTCTGAGAGTAAACCAAGAACTACGTTTAGCCAGTTTTTTAATAATAACATGTTCCACATTTTGTGGTCTTAGTATTTTTTTTATCGAATTATTTTTAAATAATGACGCATAAGCATACATAAATACACCTTGAAATAAAACACAATCAAACGAATTATTTGCCGTTACATCAGCTATCAAACCTTGCATCTCATCGGTGATATAACGTTCAACGTGATATAATTTATCATTAAAAAAACACTTAATTGCTTGGATGTAATCAATTTTATTGTCTAAAGGAACACTATAAAAATGATGTATAAAATCAGGTACGTTTCTTAATTCTTGTTCGTTTTTATGGTTTTTAGAAGTATTAAAACAAACTAAAGTAACCTTACAACCCGCCCCTGACAGGGCTTTTAAATCGTTATAGATACTGACACTACCTCCGTCAGTGGGAGGAAATGGCACTTGATGATACAACACTAAAAAATTCATTTTATTTATTGTAGTTTTGGAAAAAAACTTACTCAAAAATAGTATATAAGATGTGGAATAACAAAAAAGTAGTAGTGGTAATGCCCGCATACAATGCCGAAAAGACGCTCGCAACAACATACAAAGAGATACCAAGAGAGTTGGTAGATGCAGTGATATTAGTAGATGATTGTGGTACTGACAACACCTCTAAATTAGCCAAACAATTGGGTATAGAATATGTGATACGACATGAAAAAAATAAAGGATATGGTGGCAACCAAAAAACATGTTATAACAAGGCCCTCGAGATAGGGGCCGACATCGTAATCATGTTGCATCCTGATTATCAATATACTCCAAAGCTAATACCAGCAATGGTTTCAATCATTGGCAATGACTTATATCAAGTAGTAATAGCCTCACGAATATTAGGTGGAGGAGCATTAAAAGGAGGAATGCCATTGTATAAATATATTGCAAACCGATTTTTAACGGGTTTTGAAAATTTACTTTTAGGAGCAAAATTATCTGAATATCATACCGGTTATAGGGCATTTAGCAGAGACGTTTTGTTAGCTGTTGATTACTTACAAAACTCTGACGATTTTGTGTTTGATAATGAAATGCTATCGCAGATTATTTATAAAAAATACGAAATAGGCGAGGTTACGTGTCCCACCAAATATTTTGCTGAGGCGAGTTCGATTAATTTTGCTAGAAGCGTCAAATACGGGTTAGGGGTAGTAAGGGTGGCTATTACACATCGTCTGCAACGGTATCATCTGCTTTCTCTAGCTCGGTATCGATAGGCGTAGCTGTGCGCTTCATCTTTGCCATATAGTAACCGTCGGACTCGTATTGCAATGGTGAAATTTTTCGTTCCTCTAGCAGTTCAAAGTTAGAATTGTTCATCAGAAACTTTAAAACCTGATTTTCGTTCTCTTCCGACCATATACTGCAAGTAGCATAAACCACCACCCCACCTGGCTTTGCTAGCTCTGCATACGACTGCAAAATCGTTTCTTGCAACAACATCATTTCATTTAGCTTATCATTATTGATTTTCCATTTAGAATCGGGGTTGCGACGTATAACACCTGAGCCACTGCAAGGTGCATCTATCAAAACCACATCAGCCGAACCTTGTAGGCGTTTTATAGTTTTTTGGTTATCCACTATTTTTGTTTCTACAATTGAAACACCATTGCGGCGTGCACGTTTTTTTAATTCAATTAATTTAAACTCTTCAACGTCAAGCGAAAGTATTTTTCCTTTGTTATTCATGAGCATAGCTAAGTGCAAACTCTTGCCACCCGCACCTGCACAAGCATCTATAACACGCATACCAGGCTCAACTTGCGTAAATTCACTTATCATTTGAGAACCAAAATCTTGTACCTCAAAACAACCTTCCTTGAAAATATCTAACGCAAACACGTTCGATTTTTGATCCAAAATCAATGCACTTTCGCCGAGTTCAGTAGTATTTATTTTTAATTCATTGAAATAATTAACCAAAAAATTACGTCGCACTTTTAAGGTGTTAGCACGTAAAATCAAACGGGCAGGCTCGTTCATTTTCTTCAACAAGTCATAGGCTACACCACTATATTGTTCTATGCTTTTGTTCAAAAACCATTCAGTATAAGATTGATGAATTGCAAAATCATCGCTGCACCTGATAACAGCCGCATCGACAGCCTCCCAATTGATATGTTTCCACGCACTCCTCGTTGGTATTTCTTTGTTTTTTAGATGATAATGCACCGCAAATAATACAAAATAATTATCATCTTTTTCGCCACACTGTTGCAAAATGTGTTGATATAATTTAAAATATCGAACGATGTCATATACATTTTCAGCTATAAAACCCCTATCTCTACTCCCCCATTTAGGATTAGATCGTAATGTTTTTTCAATTACTTTATCAGCATATTTATGTTCAGTAAATATGGTTGTAATACATGTTATCACTGCTTCGGCAAGATTATAATGAAACTGCATAGTTGTTTTTTAATAATTATTTTTACGAAAGTAAACTAAACATTTTTAAATGATTAAAAATCTAATTATATTCGCACTCCCTTAGCGATTATAATTAAGTAAGGGAATGGCAAAAGGAGAGGTGGGTGAGTGGCTTAAACCACCAGTTTGCTAAACTGACGTAGGGGCAACCTTACCGAGAGTTCGAATCTCTCCCTCTCCGCAAAAACCCCAAAACCCTTGCTGGTATTGGGGTTTATTAATTTTGAGAAGGTACTATTACTACTTCTCACGGTTTGTACTCACGT
>JAYVJZ010000195.1:0-7579 GCA_043768865.1 Sphingobacteriales bacterium | reverse complement strand
AATCTTTTAACTAGTGTATCTATCGAAGGTTGCAACCAAATGCTAATGCCAATTTCATTAATAAGTGCCATGTTATTTTGGTAACAAGGCAAGCCACCGCCAGTAGATATTACTACATTATCAATTGAAATATTTTTAATACATTGTCTCTCCAACTCTCTAAAATAATTTTCACCTTTATGTTTAAAAATACTATTTATGTCCGTGCCTTGATGTTGAATAATCCAATCGTCTGTATCTACAAACGAATAGTTCAATTTTTCAGCTAATTGCAAGCCTAGTGTTGTTTTGCCACTTCCCATCAACCCAATCAAAAATACTTTCATGGTACAAAAATAATATGTTAAAAATACAAATGAAATTAATTTGTACCTTTGCAATATGCTTAAAAAATACATGTCGCTTGTAGCTTTTTCACACACAGTATTTGCGTTGCCCTTTGCGTTGATTGGTTTTTTTTTGGGGTTATCCGATACTAATTCACAAGTTGACTACCTGCTTTTTTTTAAAATTATCATTTGTATGATTACCGCTCGTTCAGCTGCTATGGCATTCAATAGGTGGGCCGATGCACGTATAGATGCTTTGAACAATCGAACTAAAATTAGAGAAATACCTGCTGGTATTATATCTAAAAACGCAGCTTTAGCCCTTGTGGTATTTTGTTGTTTAATCTTTGTAATTGTTACTTTTTTCATAAATATATATTGTTTTTATCTTTCGCCTCTTGCTTTGGTTATAATATTAGGATACAGTTATACCAAGCGTTTTACGTCATTGTGTCACTTTATTTTAGGTATGGGTTTAGCACTCGCACCTATTGGAGCCTATCTCGCAACTACTGCCACTTTTAGCATTCAATCAGTGTTGTTAGGCGTTTTGGTATTGTTTTGGGTAACGGGTTTTGATATTTTATATTCGTTACAAGATCAGCTGTTTGATACAGAACATAAGTTGCATTCTGTGCCGGTGTTGCTTGGTGCCGCCAATGCTATGTTGCTTTCTAGAAGTTTACATTTTTTGGTTTTTTGTTTGCTTTTGTTGATAGGTTTTTATTTTAATCATTCTTATTTTTATTTCGTTGGCAGTTTTGCTTTTGCCTTTCTATTGTACTATCAGCATTCAATTATCAAAGTGAACGACCTATCTAGAATAGACAAAGCATTTGGAACTACAAACGGTGTAGCATCAATAATTTTATTTATTTTTTTTAGTTTAGATTTATTTTATACAAATGGATAATTATTTAAAAATTATTCAAAAACACAAACAGGAATTTAACATTGCCCCTGAGCAGTTTTTTTTTGTACCTGGTAGAATCAATTTGATTGGCGAACATATAGATTATGTAGGTGGTACCGTGCTGCCTATGCAAACCAAAATGGGCATTTATGCAGGTGCGTCAAGGGCTCACATCGACTCCCTACTATTTAATTTTAACTATGATGAGCTATGTAGTATCGAGGCGATTAGTTCTTATAATGGTTCAAAAAATTGGCAAGACTACTCTTCTGCGGTTTTTAATTATTATCAATCTCGATATGCAGCGAATACAAAAATACACCTAACCATATACTCTGATTTGCCGATTGGCGCAGGTTTATCCTCGTCTGCTGCGTATATTATTTTACTTAGCAAAGCAATAATTCAATTCAACGAATTGCAGATAGATGCAAAAGAAATAGCCGATAACGCTATATTGATAGAAAATAATTATTTAGGAGTAAAATGCGGCATAATGGACGCTTATGCTATCGCATTATCATCACCACATCAGTTATTAAAATTAAATTGTTTAACTAAGCAAATTGAATTAATTCCACTCAATCTTGGTAAATATCAACTAGTGATTATTAACACCAAAAAACCGCGAACGCTAGCTACTACTGCATATAATGAACGTGTATCTGCGTGTCAAGCTATTGAAAATACCCTCAATAAATCCTGGCAATATATAACAATAGAGGATGTAGTTTATTCAACTTTAACAGATGATTTGAAGAAAAAAGCCATGCACATATTGACTGAAAACAGTAGGGTCAAATTGGCTTTAACTGCCCTAGATGATGCTGATTTTGAGACATTGGGAAAGTTGCTATATGCCTCTCACAGTTCTTTGCAATTCAATTATGAAGTAAGTTGCAACGAGCTTGATTTTGTAGTCAATCATTTGAAAAATAGTGCTAGTTGTATGGGTGCACGCATGATGGGAGCGGGTTTTGGTGGCTGTTGTATTGCCCTGCTTGCTACCTCTGCTTTTCAAGAAATTTCACAGGATTTAACAACCGTTTATTTCAAAATGTTTCAAGTGCATTTAGATTTTTATTCCGTTTAATTGTCGATGCGTTACATTCCGTCTAATTTAAGTATTTTGACTGCAATGCAGATATATCAAGCTTTGCGTTATGGTGCTTGGGCTTTGGTGAGCGTTATGTTGAGTAAAAGTTTTTTGATGCAAAGCGAAATAGGACGCTACGAGCAGGTCATGATGCTAGGTACTTTTTTCAGTTTTTTTTGGATTAATAGTATTTTCATTACGTTGCTTGCTAATTACAATACTAAGTCGCAAAATAGTAGAGATTTTTTCTTTTCAGTTTTTTGTATTTTTACACTCTTTAATACGCTTTTTGCAATCGTATTATACGTTGGTCAGCATCAGGTTTGTCAATTATTAATAGGAAAATATGAATTGCATTACTTCGAATTGATGTTATGTTTCTTTTATCTTAATAATTTTAGTTATTTCATTGAACATATTTTCTTATTGCATCAAAAATCGCTACAACTATTGCTGTATGCAGCTTTTAATTTAATAATTCAAGTGTCTTTTGTAGCTATAGCCGTGTTTTATTTTCAATCGTTGCAGTCGCTATTTATTGGATTGATATGCTTTGCTGCATTCAAAATTCCAATTGTATTGTACCTAGTTTATCCCTTTTGTAGGCCATTCAATATTCAAACTACTAAAGAAGTTTTAATAATCTGTATGCCGTTAGTGGTATCTTTTTTTATAACAGGCAGCAACGAATTTATCGATAAATTCATGGTTAGTCATTATTTCGACAAAGCGATGTACGCGCAATATACCTATGGAGCTAGAGAGTTAGTGATATCCACTGTATTGTCTCAAGCACTGACAGCAGTGTGTTTGACGGCTGCAAGTTACGATTTTGATGCAGGGCTTTCGATGTTGAAATCTAAGTCAATTGCGTATGTGCGAATTTTATTTCCTATTGCAATAGTTGGAATGTTTGCAACTTTTTATTTTTTTCCAGTGGTGTTTAATACTAATTTTTCGATGAGTTGGGCAATTATGAATACTTATTTTTTGTTGTTGATACCACGTTTTTTATTTCCTCAAGTGGTACTTAATGTACTTGGTAAAAATAATTTTATCCTCATCGCTAGTGTGTTTGAATTAGCATTTAATTTACTTTTTACTTTTTTACTTTTTCCCTTATTAGGGTTCATAGGCATAGCACTTGGACCGTTGATGGGACTGATTTTGGGCAAAATTCTATTAATTTATTTTTGTTCTTTTTATGAAGTGCCTCTAACTAAATTTGTTTTTATAAAAGAGTATGTACTTTGGTCTATTGTTTTAGTTTTGAGTTACTTGGTCTCGTTATTTATTTTTTTGTAATTTCTTTTTCAATAGACGTATAAAATATCTTGCCTCCAATCTATTTATATCATCACAGTCTATTCTATCTATTTTCAATTTGGTTTGAAGCATATTTCGCAAGGCCTCCAACCCGTTGGTATCTCTCGCTATATCTTTTATATTTTGACTTAATTCTATTCTAAAATAATTTAAGATGGACGATATACTACTTTTTATTTTTGCGTATTTTTCGTTTATGAAATAATTCTTTTTTGAATAATTTACATGTAGTGGGATAAAATATTGGTTAAAAATATGATTTATATAAAAACTAGATTGCACCCTATGACTAGTATCGAGGTTATAATAAAATGATATATATTCTTCATCCCAAAACAGTAAATACCATTCAAACCCATGATATTCGTATGCTCTAACACCATTGATAATAAGTTTTGAAACTTTTTCTTTTGTAAACCAATTTTCAAACTCACTCACAGCTTGTTCATTATTTTCGATAATCCCATCAAATTGTATCTCCTTTATATCTATTTTTTTGACATCTAGTTGCATTTTGTCAATTATGTATTCAACAATATTTTTTGAAGTATCGCAACTAGTAGGTAGCAAATAACTACCCCCTTGCAAGTCGGCACAGTAGCCTGGCAGCATCATAGAGGCTGTTGGTATCAACTTGTTGTCAGTCAAATATTTCATTGCGAAATATTCTTGTTCTAATGGTATGGCATTCACAAACATAGAATAGTTTGAATAATGTTCATATTTTTCATCAAAAAACGTGTCAAGTATTTCTTTTTTGAACGGTATGATGATGTGATGAATGTTCAATTGACTGGCTACTTTTTTTGCTACTTTAATTTCATTATTAGAATCACCATACGTGTAAGCAACGATATTTTTATATCCTATTTTTAGCAACAAACACAGCACATATCTCGAATCATAACCGCCTGAAAGAGGCACTACGGCAGTTCTTCCATTCAAAATAGTTACCATTCTTGCACTCATGCTCGCTTCTATTTTTAGCAGGTTATTTGTTAATTCATCGTGTGTGCAATTTCTGTTTTTGTAGTTATGTTTATGGTTATAATACTCAACATTTGAAATAGTTTTTTTATTAAAATCAAAAGTCAAAAGAGTACCTAACATAACGGAATGCAAATTTTCAATGAGTGTTTTTGTGCCCAATTGATACCCTAGTTGCAGATAATTTTCTGTTTTTTTTGTTAGACTATCCTCGCACTTATTTGTATAAAAATCTGTAATTATAACGCTGTCTTTAGAAGTATAATAGTACAATGGTATCGATCTAATCTTGTCTGTTATCAATGTTAATGTATCATCTTCTATTATTATAAAAGCGAAGCTGCCATTCATTTTCAATAACTTTGACGTATCAAAAGTAAAGTGCAGAAGGTCATTGTAAAGTTCGTTATCATAGAAGAAAAACCCCCTAAAATATATGTTTTTATATTTGTGCCAAGGGTATGCTGTATGTTGATATAATTCTAATTGATACGTATTCATTTTAGTTTTTTTAAATCAAGAAAATTTCTAAAATATAAATAGAACATAAAATTTAATAGAATACTTATAGCATAAAAAATGAAAGTACTTGTGTAAATATTTTGCATGAAGTAATAACAACTAAACACGAAACCTGATCTTATTGCTAAAGCTATGATACTATAATTTAACAATTGCTGATGGCAGTCGATTACATCCGGAATATACGACACGGGGGTCGTCAATGTGAAAGACAGCCCCCATATTGCAATGATTGGGGTCAAGACAGCGGCAATTTTCCATTTTTCGCTGAATATGAATACATATATTTCTGTCGAATAAATCAAATATACAAGCAAAGGAATAATTAAAATTGATAAAATAGTCAGCGTAAATGTATCTAGTTTTTGTTTTAAATTACTTTCGTTTTTTGTTTTAGATAAGTTAGTGAAATATAAATCGCCAATGCTAGTACTTAGTATAAATAATGGAGCACTTATTATTTTCAAAGCGTGCGTGAGTTGGCCTATTTCAGCTTCTATAATCCAATAGGGAAGGGCTAGTATGAATATGTTTTTTGAAAATGTGTTGATTATTGACGAAGTGGCAATGTATATCGGAAATTTTTTGTGTTGAACAAAAAAATCTTTTTCTAGTTTTAAGTTGGTAGTTAAAATTGTTCTGCGATTCAAAGCTAAATTAATAAATACGTTTAGTAAACTTGAGGCTAGCATACCAATTATAATAAAATTTATTTCTTTTGATACGTAATAAAATATGATTGGAACTAAGCAAGAAATAAGAGTACTCACTATTTTGTTACTACTTATTAACACTGTTTTGTTTTGTGTTAAATATAAATTTCTGAGATAATTATTTATCGTATCAGCAAGCAAATGCAATGGCAGTAACAGATAAATGGGTTTCGTTTTGAATAAATAGCTAATAGCAATAAACAGCACACTTATCAATAAAAAAATATAGAAACTTAGCAGCGAACTTTGATTGAAAGCATGTATTTTTTTATCATCATTTTCAATCATAATTGTGTTCTCGTAGGCCAATGACATCAGTGGTAGCAGCGTTGCCAATAAGGATATATAAATCCCTAATTCGGCAAATTGTAGTACTGTATATTGCTGTGAGATGACGGCAGTGAGTAAAAATGAAATAATTTGTGATATTAAAATTCCCGTTGAAAGGGTAGCTAGTCTTGCTATATAGTTAGATGTTATATTCAACTTTTTTTCTTTAAAATAAACAGAACTCTAGCGGGCTTGTTGAATAACATATTGACTGTTTTATCAATAAAAATATACACGTTATGTGGTATGAATTTATAAAGTTTTATAACTCTAAAAATTAATAAAAGTTTATTGCTGAAGCAAAAAATCGTATCTATCGATAAGTTGGTTGCCTCTGCGAAGTGTTTGATTTTGGGTAGGTCGATAGAGTGCAGATGCGCGTTGTGTGGTGTTTCGCGGTTGCAATGTATGCAAGTGCTGTGTTGTATTTTTTCGTTGTATGGGGTGGTGAATACTAATATCCCATCTTGGGTTAGCAGTTGCGATAGGACATTAATAAATGCTTCGGGTTGAGGAACATGTTCAAGCACTTCGGTGCAAATAATACAGTCAAATATAGTATGTTTAAACGGGTTTTTTTCTATTTCACAACTTACTGCTAAGTGGTTGTCAAATGGGTATTTTGCAACTGCTTTTTGTGGATTAATAGTACTCAAATCCATGCTTACAACTAGCCTTGCATCGGTGCACAAGCGCTCTGCTGCCCATGCTGTGCCGCATCCTACGTCAAGTATATTTTTATTTTTTGTTTCTATGGCTTTGATGACGGTAGTGCGAAGGAGGTCGTTTTCGAGTTGCCACAGGGATTCTTGTTTTTCAAAATAATCGTTGTATTGTGCGTCTGCTTCGTAGTGTTTTGCTGTGTTGTTTGAAAAATTATATAAGCAATTTATGTATCGTGTATTGGTATTGAGGTTTAATTTTTCTAGCCAACTTTGTGTCAGTATATCTTTAAAATAGTTCAATTTTTTTTAATTAATTTTAGTAGTTTGAATCAAAAAGCAAAATTGTATTTGGTGTAATTTTGCAAATATAGTTGAAATATAATCTAAATGTGAGGGTTAATGTTTGTTAGTTTTTTTGTATTTTTTCATATATTTTTGTAATAAGAATGTTGTTTAAAAGGTTGTTAAATTGGGTATGTCGTTGTTTGCGTATGCCATGCGTGAGGGCCTTAGGTAAAGCTCTTTTTTTATTGAGAGCGTTCGCTCGATATAAAAAAAAGCGGGAACCGTGGACCGACCCCGCCTGTGTCATGTTGGGTGCGGATAGCCTACCACTGTGTGTTGCGGGGGCACGCCCTAGTTTTTATTTATAATTTTTTATTTTATTTTGATATGGAAAAACAAGTTGTTGTTAGTGG
>JAYVJZ010000194.1:0-3179 GCA_043768865.1 Sphingobacteriales bacterium | reverse complement strand
ATATTCATTAAATACGATGTCGTGCACTACTGCGTTCCCAACATCGCCGCACGCGTAGCACGGACCGCCTCCTACGCCATCAGCAGCGTACTCATGCCCCTATTGACCAAAACCAGCGACTGCCAAGGCATAGAAAACTACGTCAAACAATCGCACCAAGCCAGCAACGGGCTCTATTTATTCAAAGGGGCAGTTACCAACCGATACCTCGCCCAACACTTCAACCAACGATACAGCGACCCCGCTATACTGTTCGGAAACCAATACTAACAATGTTTTTTTTATTGTAAAGTTGGGCGTGCCTTCGTTTGTAACCATATCGGGCTATTCGCCCCCACCAATATCAAAAACGAAGTCGGTCTTCAGTTCCCGCTCTTTTTTAAGGCGGAAATACCGCCCAAAAAAGGAGCTACACTTACGCCCTTACGCACCCTACGGGCGGCAGTCTAGCCACCAAAGCTACTTAGTCCTTCGGCATCTTTCGCTGCAATATTTTACATCAGACCAGTTTTTTTCCCATTTTTTACGCCACGTAAATGGCAGATTGCATACCAAGCAAATCTTAGTAGGCAAATTCTCTTTCTTAATATTTTTCATAATTATAAAAATTTATACAGCCACATTAAACTCCCGCAATGTCTCGTTGAGAGAGGTTTTCATATCTGTACTCTCCTTGCGAAGCCCGATTATCAAAGCACAAGGTACTTGATACTCCCCCGCAGCAAACTTTTTGGTATAACTGCCCGGTATTACTACACTGCGACGTGGCACCAGCCCCTTATATGTAATCGGTTCAGCTCCAGTAACGTCTATAATTTTTGTAGATTGCGTCAAAATAACATTCGCTCCAAGTACCGCCTCCCGCTCCACTCTCACCCCCTCAACCACTATGCAACGTGAACCCACGAAACAATTGTCTTCTATAATCACAGGGCTCGCCTGCACCGGCTCCAGCACGCCACCTATACCCACCCCGCCACTCAAATGCACATGCTTACCAATCTGTGCACAGCTACCCACAGTTGCCCAAGTATCAACCATAGTTCCCTCATCTACATACGCACCTATATTTACAAAAGAAGGCATCAATATCACACCTTTTGCGATATATGCACCCGTCCTTGCTACCGCATGAGGTACTACACGCACTCCTAGTTGTTCGTACTTATTTTTCAAAGGTATTTTATCATAAAACTCCATTGGTCCAGCGTGCATAGTTTGCATATTGCAAATAGGAAAATACAAAATAACAGCTTTTTTTATCCATTCGTGCACCACCCATGCATCGCCCTCAGGGGCTGCAACTCTTAGTACGCCTTCGTCTAGCAATTGTATAACTTCATTAATTGCTTTTTTGGTTGCGTCTTCTTGCAGCAAAGTTCTATTCGTCCATGCGTTTTCAATTATCGATTTTAATTCCGTGTGCATACTTTTTTTATTATAATTTTGTATGCAATATTACTACATAAAATTATGAAAATTCTTAAATTAAACGCAGTATTCATTAGCTTAACTTTTTGGATTTCTTGCAGTCAAAAAGAAGCTATTACTCAATATTTTCCCAACACCTCGAACGTCATGGAGACGTATTACGTTCATAAAAAAGAACCAAGCAAAAAAACAGGCGAAAATCTCACCTATGACGAAAAAGGGAATTTAATAGAAAAAAAATACTATGTAAACGGAACGCTTGAAGGCCTGAGCACGAGATATTATAGCAACGGTGGATTGCATCTTGAGACAGAATACAAAAACGGTAAAGTAACAGGATATAGCAAACTATACAATGAATCAGGTAAAATTGTCGTTTGGTCCAACCACGTCAATGATATGTTTCAAGGAGTATATCGGTCGTATTTTGAAGATGGAACTATAAAAGAAGAAGGCAGTTATCTGAATGATATGATGGTCGCACAATGGAAATTTTATTACCCAACGGGCAAATTAAAAGAAATAATAACTTTTGACAACAATGCCGAAAACGGTCCCGCTACGGAGTATTATGAAAATGGCACTATAAAAGCTACAGGGGGCTACATAAGCGAGCTAGAGGCTGGTACGTGGCAGTTTTTTTATGCGAATGCTAAGTTGAAACGCATTGGCAAATTTGAAGAGGGACTCGCTAACGGTGAGCATGTATTTTATGATTCTTTGACAGCTGCAGCTATCGAAACGGTACAGTACAATATGGGCAAGCGTGATAATTAAATTATTTTTTTTCTAAATTTATTAAGTACTATCTTATAAATTATTGGTAATAATGAAACACCTACAATAGCTAAAGATACAAATGCAAAGTTATTTTTAACGAATGGCAATTGTCCAAAATAAAACCCTACTGTTAAAAATAGAGTAACCCAAACGATAGCTCCAACGATAGAATACAACAAAAATAGAGGGTATTTCATTTTGCCTACCCCTGCTACAAATGGCGCAAAAGTTCTAACGAATGGCATGAAGCGAGCTATTATTACAGTTATTGCGCCGTATTTATCGTAGTATGATTGGGTGTCATCTACGTATTTTTTATTAATAAAAGACGATTCTTTTTCATATATCCAAGAACCTATTTTGCGCCCCACCCAATAGTTAAGATTGTCTCCAAGTAGCGCTGCTATTATAAAACCCGCCCACAATATCGAAAAACGCAAACTGCTGATAGCCGAAGTGGCACCTGCTGCAAAGAGTAGTGAATCGCCAGGCAAGAAAGGCATAATGACCAAGCCAGTTTCTACAAATACAATTGCAAAAAGCAACAAATAGGTCATGCTGCCATACGTGATTACGAATTCAGATACGTGGTCATCAAGATGCAAAAAAAAGTCTAAAAATTGCTTAATTATCATGCTACAATATAAATGAAATAGGCAAGACTAGCAATGCGTTTCAAAGGCTGCCATAAGATTTTCGGCAATCATATCGGCACTTCGTCCTTCTATGTTCAGGCGTTCGATGAAGTGGACGAGTTCGCCGTTTTTGAACAATGCAATACAAGGCGACGAAGGTGGAAAAGGCAACATATATTGTCGAGCTTTCTGCACGGCATCTTTTTCCATACCTGCAAAAACCGTATATAATTTGGTAGGTAGTTTAGTTGCTTTGGCTACAGCGTTGCGAACACCGGGTCGGCAGGTGCCTGCGGCACAACCACATACAGAGTTCAACACTACTAGAGCAGT
>JAYVJZ010000193.1:0-2045 GCA_043768865.1 Sphingobacteriales bacterium | reverse complement strand
GATGTTACCGTTGAAGTCATAGCTCATACGCTCGTTATAGGCATTAGTGGTTACTGCCAGTTGTGGTTTTTGGTATATGGCATCGGTAAGTCGGTTAGCATCATCATATATATAGGCATACTTGCGCAGGATATTATCGTTTGCACTTCGCCAGTAAGTCTCGGCAATATTGCCGTTATAGAGCGGTTGCGAACCTGTAGGCATTGTCAAGTCCAGTTCCTGTATCGTGTCATAGTTGAGTTTATAAGCAAATAAATCAGCTACTTCGCCCACTTGCTCCAATGGGTTCTGGTTTGCCCCATCTTCTACTTTGTTTATAGCGGTTAACCATCCTCTAATGTTGTAGGTATAATCTAGCTTTTGCAAATAGGGTGCGTGAAACTGTCCGCCTACTTTTTTGCTTACCAGTTGTCCTAAATCGGTATAATTGTTTCTAGAGAGTATTTCTAGTGGTCCGTTTTCACGGTTTTGATGCAAGTGTGTGGCTAATCGTCCTTGGTTAGTATATTCAAAAATATCTTTGGTATATATTTTAACAACTTGGTCAGTTCGCTTGTGTTTGCTAACAGTATATTCAGGTTTTCCCGTAAAGTCGAGCTTGGTTTGGGTTTGGGTATACCCTCCTAGATGATTTGTTTTTTTTGTAAAAATAGGTCTTGCTCTATAATCATAGAGGATATATGATGTTTCGCCTACCACAGGAGTTGGGGTTTCGTTCAGTGTTCGCACCCACGATCCTGTTGGCAAGCCTGTAGGTTTTTGGGTGGTGGCGTTATAAAAAACAGTTTGGTTGGGCAAGTCAGAGGTAAAACTCGTTGGGGCATTCGGGAACGAATAATTATCATAATAATTTACCGATAAAAGCACCATCGCAAACGGCGCAGTAGCACTACTATAATTCACAGCAATATTGTCTATATAATCTAGCGTAGCAGTGCGAGTAGCATTTGTCACACCAGCATTATAGTTGCTTTGCATAGCAGCTCTAACAGGTTCATTACTATTAGGTGTGGTATCATCTATACTAAAACTATCTTCTATCCAACCCGTATAGGCAACTCTATTGTGGTTGTCATATTGAGTAAACAACCAGCCTTGTGGCGTGGTTTCGTCACTCCCAAAAGGGGAATGTGCTGGTCCAGTTGCTACAACACGATCCAGCATATCGTAGATTATATATTCCCATTGTTTTCCCAGTATTTTTTTAGCAATAAGTCGGTTGCGGTAATCGTATTGGTACTGGTAGCAGAGATTTTTTCTTTGGATATCGTCTATAGGATTTGTGGCTAGAGGAGGAACTACGGCTGCAAGATTATCATATTCGTCATAAACTGTATAGGTATCAAAATTACCTGTTGGCATAACAATGCGTTTTAGCACAACTTGCCCTTTAAAGTTCTTAAATTCTTTCGAGATATGTTTATTTTCATCTATAGTAGTAGTTTTATATAGCGTATTGTCTGCATAATCCGCATTTTGAACAAGCACATTACCCACAACAGAAAATGATTTTACAATATCGGCAGCTTTATTGGCTTGATATTCTAGTTTTATCTCGTGACCAGAACCCATTGCCCAGTTATTTCCTGGAGCAACTTGTTGCAATACTCTGTTGAGCGGTGATGCCTCAAACTTTTTCTGGCTGAAAGGGTTAGTATCTCCATATTGGGTTTGGTATTGCGATGTGGTGTTGCTTATTACGGTAGCAACATCCATATAAGCAAGAGAACTTTGACTAGAGACATAAGGTAAATATTCTTTAGACTGTCTTCCAAAAGCATCATAAGTTATTGCTGTAATAATGTCTTTGCCAGTATCAGATTGTTTACTTGCAATACTCTCTATAGGTCTGCCTAGTCCGTCAAAATAGGTAATAGTAGTTGATATATCTTTACTGTCAGTTATGGTTTGCAAATTTGTAGTGGCTATTTTTGGTATTGAAGTAATAAGACAATGTGGTAAAAAATGGTGCAAAAAAACATTGATTAGCTCAATGAATTAAATACATTACAAGAAGTATAATGAAAGTGGTTTCATTATACTTT
>JAYVJZ010000192.1:0-3441 GCA_043768865.1 Sphingobacteriales bacterium | reverse complement strand
TTACAACCCTTTTTAAATTTCTACTCTTGTAGATAAAAATACACTACACAAGTAGTAAGAGAGTTTACAACCCTTTTTAAATTTCTACTCTTGTAGATTGTAGGGGAATACTGTTTTTAAACAGTCGTTTACAACCCTTTTTAAATTTCTACTCTTGTAGATTTGTCACCTACTGTTATTAAAGATAGGTTTACAACCCTTTTTAAATTTCTACTCTTGTAGATGTAAAACCCAATTATTGTATTTTCGAGTTTACAACCCTTTTTAAATTTCTACTCTTGTAGATGCCACATTATTAGCTTGCCTAATTATTGCATCGTTTACAACCCTTTTTAAATTTCTACTCTTGTAGATACATGGGAGATTGGCAAAGTAACGAAGTTTACAACCCTTTTTAAATTTCTACTCTTGTAGATTCAAAAGATTTTTCAGTAATATTACCAGTTTACAACCCTTTTTAAATTTCTACTCTTGTAGATCTAATTTGCTTTCTCTGTGCCAAAAAGTTTACAACCCTTTTTAAATTTCTACTCTTGTAGATCTACCATGTTAGTATTAAAACTGTAAGGGTTTACAACCCTTTTTAAATTTCTACTCTTGTAGATAAAGGTGGCAGCAGTGTAAAAGAAGGGTTTACAACCCTTTTTAAATTTCTACTCTTGTAGATTGTTGTAGCTTTTTGAGTAGTATTCAAGTTTACAACCCTTTTTAAATTTCTACTCTTGTAGATCGTTGAGGGTTACACTTTGGCATTGATGTTTACAACCCTTTTTAAATTTCTACTCTTGTAGATATTCCAGCTGTGATTAAAAACGCTTTTTCGTTTACAACCCTTTTTAAATTTCTACTCTTGTAGATTCCGCATGTAATTACCAACCCTAATGGGTTTACAACCCTTTTTAAATTTCTACTCTTGTAGATAAACTTAATCCTAATGCCTCACTTATATGTTTACAACCCTTTTTAAATTTCTACTCTTGTAGATACGAAATATTTAAAGAAGGCGAAATAGGTTTACAACCCTTTTTAAATTTCTACTCTTGTAGATAGCGATTATTTTGTTGCTATGTCAAAAGTTTACAACCCTTTTTAAATTTCTACTCTTGTAGATGAAGTAGTACAGGTGGATTTTGCTGAGTTTACAACCCTTTTTAAATTTCTACTCTTGTAGATAAATTGGGGTATAATTCAGAGGCTGTGTTTACAACCCTTTTTAAATTTCTACTCTTGTAGAATATATTTTGCTTCTTGTTTTTTGGTGCTTTTTTATCTTGTCTTTTTAGGGTTTGGTTGGTGTTTCTTTTTTTTTAAAATCGCTGGACAGCCTCTCCCCGTAGGGTAGCGTGAGGGCGAAGGCGAAGCTCCTTTTTTTGGATGGCGGTATTGCCGCCTCCTAAAAAAAGAGCGGGAGCCGAGAGACCGACCCTTGCCCTATATATGTTTGGGGCGATTAGCACGATGCCATTCTTGGCAAGGGGCACGCCCAACTTCTTTTATTAATTGTGTTTTTTGATTTTTTTTAATGCTGATTGGCATTGCTTGGTCGTTAATTATATTGTTGTTTTGTGGGTTTTAATTTTTGTTTTTATATTCCTTTGGGTGTAATTTTTGTTTGGTTTTTTGTGCCTTTTTATGTTTTTTATTGCTTTGTTTTTTATCGTTTCTTTTTTTGTATTTTTGCTTCTTATCTCTTATTTTTATGTTAATCGATATAATTAGCGTCGTGCCTGATTTGCTTCTAAGCCCCTTCAATCATAGTATTTTGAAGCGTGCTCAGGAGCGGAATCTGTTGCAGGTGCGGGTGCACAATTTGCGGAATTATGCTATCAATCAACGGGGGCAGGTCGATGATTATGTGTTCGGCGGTGGTGCGGGTATGGTGCTGCGTATAGAGCCGTTGGTGGCTTGTTTGGAGGCGTTGCAGGCGGAGTGTAGCTATGATGAGGTGATTTATTTTACCCCTGACGGCGAGGTGATGCAGCAGCAGTTGATGAATCGCCTGTCGCTTGGGCAAAATTATGTTTTGATTTGTGGGCATTATAAGGGGGTAGATGAGCGATTTAGGGAGCATTTTGTAACTAAGGAGCTGTCGATTGGGGATTATGTGTTGAGTGGGGGTGAGCTGGCGGCGGCGGTGTTTGTAGATGCTATTGGGCGTTTGTTGCCGGGGGCTTTGAATGATGAGACTTCTGCTTTGACAGATTCGTTTCAGGATCATCTATTGGCGCCGCCTGTTTATACAAGACCAGAGGTGTTTCGTGGGTTGTGTGTGCCCGATATTCTTACATCTGGGCATAAGTTAAAGATCGAAAATTGGCGGTATGATCAAAGTTTAATGCGTACCCAATTGCGACGTCCTGATTTGTTGAAAAAAAATAATGATAATTTATAAAAAAAATGTATTTTCGCACTTCGAATTATATCATTTCACAACAAAATTATTAATCAAAATAGGCTATGAACCCGATTATCCAATTAGTTAAAGATACGTATATCGTTAACGCTAACTACCCTGACTTCAAAGCAGGAGACAATGTAACTATTCACTACAAAATAGTAGAGGGTGGCAAGACTCGTATTCAACCTTTCAAAGGGGATTGTATTGCTCGTAAGGGCCACGGTGCAACGGCTACTTTTACTATTCGTAAAATATCGAACGGCGTTGGTGTGGAGCGTATTTTTCCTGCCAATTCACCTAATATAGAAAAAATCGAGCTTAACAAAACTGGTAAAGTTCGTCGTGCTAAATTATACTATCTCCGTGATGCTAAGGGCAAAGCGGGTCGCATAAAAGAAAAAATTACGAAGTAATTTTAATTGATTACTTGTGTGGATAAAAGCTATATCTTTGTTATAAGTTATAGCTTTTTTTATGTCAGTTCCTACTACGCTTATTGAAAATGTTCATTATTACATTGACGAAAACGATAATTTTGTTTTCACATCGTTGTATCACACGGAGCGTGGTTATTGTTGTAAAAATGGTTGCAAACATTGCCCATATTCTTATGTTAGTCCAAAAAATAAGGACAAATCAACAAAGGCAGTCGCAGCGAGGGTGTCTAAATTAATAGGTTTATTTTTATTTTTTTTGAGTACGCAGTTGTCTGCTCAGGAGAATTATTATACCCAATCCAATATTGTAAATACTTTTCTACAAAGCACGGCTAGTGCTTGTTTAAGCTCAAAGTTAGAGGTTGGTATGGGTTTCAAAAATGACGACGGCGGTATTGCTAATCAGCGTCAGACACAATTTGTTTATGCTGCATTTGATGTAGAACGTATGCGAAGTGTTTTTGGTGTTCAATTTATCAACCACAGTGCGCAGACTTTTTTTCCTATCAAATATCAAACTCTCGGGCTTTCGCATAGTTTTAAATTGCATCCGAACGATCATAGCGTAGTGGCAATAGGCATGCAATGTATGTTGCATCATATTGT
>JAYVJZ010000191.1:0-28656 GCA_043768865.1 Sphingobacteriales bacterium | reverse complement strand
TTTTAGTAATTAATGCTATGAAATATGAAGATTGCAAGTTTTTTTTAAATTAATATAATTTGATAATTGAATACAGCACTACGCAACAACGATATATCTCAGCGACTACAGGGCGGCAAACGTAGGCTAGGTATGCCGTTGCCCGACACCCAAGCCCACCAACCGTGGGTGAGTATCATCACAATAGTTTGGAACAATGTCAATCTGTTAGAACACACGATAAAAAACGTACTCTCGCAGACCTACACTAATATCGAATACATAATAATAGACGGAGCCAGCACAGACGGCACTCTCGACATAATACGAAAATACGATAGCCAAATCGGCTATTGGCAAAGTGAGCCCGACGCAGGCCTGTACGATGCTATGAACAAAGGCTTGCACACAGCCCGTGGTCAGTATGTTTGGTTTATAAACAGTGGCGATATGATGTATGAACCAACAACACTTTCGCTTGCAATAGCTCAAAATCATACTGCCGATATACTCTACGGCGATACGGTTTTTATGAACTCTCATTGGCAAGTGCTCGCAGGTCGGCACCGATACACCCCACAGCAAGTGCCGGCACAGCTTAGCCTCAAGGCGTTGCATTATGGTATGTGCGTTTGTCATCAGTCGCTACTCGTCAAGCGCAGTATAGCCCCCTTATATCAACTAAAGTACAAAATAAATGCAGATTATGATTGGGAAATCGCATGTGTAAAAAATGCCTCTACCATTCACAATACACACCAGATATTATCGAAATTTTTAACCGGTGGAGTTGCCACACAACAAATTAAAAAGGGGCTACAAGAGCGATGGCACGTGATGTTGCATCATTTTGGTTGGAGGCAAACCCTGTCCTCGCATGTAGTAATAGCATTTCGTGGTGTGGCGTATTATAGTCGTTACTTATTGCGTTCTATTTTGTTACAAGTATCAAAAAAAATAGGACTATTGAGCGATGATAAAAATTAAAAATATTTATATAAAACAATCTCCGTATGGTTGCTAATTTATACAAAAGTTGGTCGCAAATGCAACTAACATAGACCACTATATTAGGACAAGAGCGAGCCTTTGCACAGCACCTCAACAGCTATTGATTTTGTAAATAATTAAATAATCAATAGTACAAGTTTAATTTTTTTTGTAAGATAATTAATTACAAATTGTTGCTTTTTTTCTTTGGGCTATAAACATTAAAAACACGGGATATATTGAACCCAAATCTGAATTGTCCTTTGGTCCAGGTGTCAAAATTTTCAGTAATAGCCTGAGGTTCAGTAAGCGAGCGGTTGTTTGAAAAAAGTAGATGAAACACGTGGCCGCCCGTTTCTATCTCTACTCCAAGGCCAAGAGCGTTATATCGCTTCGTGCCAGCCACTTGTGTATCGTTGCGAAAGGTGTAAAAATAATCAGCTATCAAACCCATGCGTTTTGTGAATTTCACACGTCCGCCTATACCTAATGCAAACAATCCGTTGCGGTCGGTATAATGCACGAAATTGCGATGTACGTAGGTAGGCACAAGTTGCAATGAAAACCTTGGCGAAAATTTGCGTGCCAGTATCAATTGCGTAGTGCTAGTGAAGCGATGTGCATTTTTTTCAAAAAACATAACTGAACTAGAATCGGTGCTCGACTTCATAGGAGTGAACGTGGACATGCCGTACAAGCTTATACTCAAGGGCATGCCTTTTGTTTTTTGTTGAATAATTTTTATTTTGGCATTGAGGTCTAACAATTGACGGTGGCTAGTAGCACCCTTGGTTCGACCAAACCCAATAGCCACATTGTCAGTTAATCCATAGTCAAACTGAAATCGAACATCGCCAACGTTGTCAAAGCCAAACAAAGTAGTGATGCCGCCGTTATCGCCTGCTATATCGTCAAATCGATGCGCAATCCTAAAGTCTAGCTCTCCCTTTTTTACTTGTTCAACCGTATGCATATTGATCAATTTGGTAGTCTTGAAAGTGGCAATCACAGGTACAGGTACCGGCTTGACGTCTGAAAACAAAACGCTCAAATCGCTCAAATCGCTACCAGGTTGCGCTGCAGCAGTTATAAATAGTAACAGTAGCATTAGTATATTGGCAGCGCGCGTCAATGTTTGAGTCATAATTAAATCAGTATAATTAAAAAATAATAACGTGAAAGTATATTCCAAAATTAGTAAAATTGAGTTAAACTTTACTTTTTTTTTATAAACTACTGCTGTAGTTACGTTTTATTTTTTAAAGGACGGCGGCTTTGCCAACTTTCGCCCAATCCGTTGCTGAATCGATTTGCCACATAATGCACAATTTTACGCAAAATAGTATTGTTAATCAAATAGTATGTTTGATGATAATAAGGCTCACCGCCCATCTGTGCCTTAGCATCTAGGGCAGTTCTGCCAAATTGCAACATCTTTTTTTTCTCTTTAATTCCTTTTTCTAGCGAATAATACAAAATATTGAAATATATATTTAGTTCTTTGGGGGCATGATAATCAATCCCAATATAATGCGTTTCAATGCTGTTTTCATTAATAAAATAACTTTGCATTCCTACCAACGCTTCATTATAATACCAACCGATAATCTCAAAACCATCTCCTAGACTACGTTTGAGTTCTACAAAATACGTTGTATTGACGATAGCGAGTTTGATACTTTGTTGAGCAATCACTTGATGATACAGCGATACTATTTCGTATTTTTGTGCTTCAATTTCTTCATAATTTAACGTCCTAGTTTGCATCAACATAGCTCCTTTTCTTATCTTTCTAACGCGTTGAGCGTACTTGTGGGTGAGGTCTTTTTCATATATTTCAAAATCACTCCAACGCTCATTTAGCTTGATATTCATACTAATGTCATTAGGACGTTTTTGATACCCAAAATCGGTTATATCAAAATTATCAAAATCTTTAATCAATGCCATATTAGCACCATGTAGTTGCATTATTTTATTGATATAATTCACTATTATTTCGTTATCGATAGGGTTGAATTGTTTTGAAAGAAACACCCCTGATCCCATCTCAGCCATTATATTACCCATCACCACTAATCTAAAATTGAGTGCTTTCAAAAACAAGTTAAACAAAAAATTAATCACTCTCGAATGACTGATATTTTTAATGTGCTGACTACCCACTTGCACTGCCTGCACATAAAACAAAGCATAGGCTTGTTTGTTTTCATTTTCTAAAATATGATAATGAATAGACAAATCGTCTCGTTGCATAGCTTCTATTGCACTCCAATGCAAGAGGTGGTAAGGCGCTATTTGAAGATAGTGTAGGCTTGCAGCAGGTATTTGTGAAAAAGTACGATAAGATGATAATTGTAAATTCAATGAAAGGATAATAAAAAAACGAAACACAAATGTACACAAATCATATCATTTATCAACGTAATTTCGTAGGCATTATGCAAGCTACTCCACGCCGTTTGTTTTTTGAATATCAAGCCCCAACGAGCGACCTGCCGCTTGGTTTAGAGATTGTAAAAGCCGAAGGAGTGTATCTGTACGATGCCTCTGGCAAAGCTTATATCGATGCTATATCGGGCATAAGTGTAAGCAATGTTGGGCACCGTCATCCTGCGGTGGTGGCAGCTATAAAACAGCAATGCGACAAATATCTGCACACAATGGTCTATGGTGAATATATTCAACAACCGACTGTTCAACTTGCAAAAGCCCTCTGCGACTTGCTGCCGCTGCATTTGAATAGTGTTTATTTTACGAACTCAGGTGCTGAAGCTACAGAAGGTGCGATGAAATTAGCAAAACGAGCCACAGGTCGAAGTGAAATAATAGCTATGCACGGGGCATATCATGGCAGCACACAAGGTGCTTTGAGTGTTATTGGCAATGAGTGTATGAAAGAGGCATACCGACCACTGCTTCCCAATATTACAACTATTACTTATAATAGCTTTGATGATTTAAAAAAAATATCAAACAAAACCGCAGCGGTAATAGTAGAAGCTGTGCAAGCCGAAACTGGCGTTATCTGCCCTACAATCGGGTATTTAAAGGCCATATCAGCGAGATGCAAAGAGGTTGGGGCGCTGTTGATTTTAGACGAAATTCAATCAGGAATGGGGCGTACAGGTACTTTGTTTCATTTTGAACAACACCCCGGCTGTCAGCCAGATATTTTGCTAACTGCCAAAGGGTTGGGAGGTGGTCTGCCGATAGGGGCCTTCATCGCCTCCAACTATTTAATGCAGCAGTTTGCTCACAAGCCTATGCTAGGGCATATAACGACCTTCGGGGGCAATGCAGTGTGTTGTGCCGCTGCACTCGCCGCACTTAGTATTATCACCCAATCCAACTTGATGCAGCAGGTATTCGCTAAAAGCCAATATCTCATACAACGCCTCGTTTCTAAAAAAATAAAATCGATACGAAGTGCCGGACTTTTGATAGCTGTTGAGTTTGAAACGTTTGAGCAAAACAAATTTTACATAGATGCCTTGATAGAAAAAGGGATAATTACAGATTGGTTTTTGTTCAACGCACACTGCATGCGCATAGCACCCCCACTCACGATTACCTATTCCGAGTTGGATTGTATCATTGCCAAAATCAACGAAGTACTACATGATTAAGCATTATACCTCACGAGTTGCTTACTTTATACTATCACAACTAGTGCTTGTATTTTGTATTTGTTCGTGCCATAAAGAGCATTATATCAATGATGTAATGCCACTGACAGCGCCGGCAGAGTATAGCATAAACGATATAAAAAGACGCAATGACACTACCTTGATAGCAGTAGGGGGCAAGCGGTATGAGCGAGCGGTGGTGCTATTATCGAGCGACAACGGCACAACGTGGCAGTTGATAGCTGAACCGTTGGATAAAACTATTTTTTCAGTATGTTTTATAAACGATACACTCGGATTGGCGGCTTGCTTAGATGGCAAATTACTCAAAACCATCGACGGGGGCTACTCATGGCAGGTATTTCAATCGTATTGGGCAGATGTGTATGATGCTGATTTGGCGGCTGACGGCACTATGGTAGCGTGCGGATCGTCGGGTGCTCGCAAGGGTTTGATATACACTAGCTCAGATTATTGTGCTACTATAGCGTATGACACTTCGGCTCAACATGCGTTGAGGAGCGTACAACACATTGCCGCTTCAAGTTGGCTGGCAGCGGGCTACGGCACTGTGCTAGCAAGCGATAACAGTGGTGTGAGTTGGCACGAGAGCTACCCCTCGCCCAACGATTTTTATATTGATATTTCAAAAGTAAATGCTCAAACCTTATATGTGGCTGGCTTTGCAGGTACTATCATTAAGACTAAAGACGCTGGGGCAAGTTGGGAAAAAGTGATGCATGGCAATCGATTTTTTAGTGAACGTATTCACTTAAACGCAATTCATTTTTTTGATGAAAATAATGGTGCAGCGGTAGGCCAAGAGGGGATTATAATGACCACTAACGATGCAGGCAAAAATTGGTATTTGCATCGCATTGGCAATGACATTGCCTTACATAGTGTATTGTTTACTAGTGCAAGTGTAGTGCTAGTTGGCGGTAATGATGGGGTTATTTATAAGATTAAAATCTAAAAAAGATTAAACGCTTATGAAGTACTAATTGAATAGCCTATTGGTTGGATAATGGGGCAAAAAAAAAGTCGCTACACAATAATTGTGCAGCGGCTTTTTATGATTTTATTTTTTATGATAATGTGAGGTTGTGGATATTCACAATTATTTTTTTGACAACAAATTAATGCCTAATTCCACCTCAGGATAAATCATTTTATCTTTCAAACTCTTGTCAGCACCATAGCTCAAGCCCCAGTTTGTTCTATCGAAAACAAATAATGTGTTTGCCGAAACCATATCGCCATTGATGGTAACTATAGCTGGAAAAGTTACACTTTTGGTTTGCTCTTTTAGGGTTAAGTTGCCGGTGATATTGTGCGTAGCACCTTGCAACATTGTCTTTTTGGTAGTGTCTGTAGGAGCAGTATAGGCAGCTACTGATGTAACTACAAATTTAGCGGTAGGGTATTTAGCAGCATCAAAAAAGTCAGGCGACAGTAAATGCCCTGTTAATTTGCCATTGTCCTCAGGCGAGCCGTCTAATGATTTCATGCTGTTGATGTTGATGGTAAAACCACCTGCTACAATGTTAGCGTTTTTTACTTCCAAAGAGCCTTCGCTTAATTGAAATGTACCGTTGTGCTTGCCCGTTACTTTTTTGCCTACCCAAGTTACGATGCTTGCGGCAGTATCTACTTTATAAGATGCAGCGGTAGAGTCGGTAGTTGGAGCGTTTTTAGGGTCTTCAGTTTTCGCTACGTCAGCTGTTTTGGTTTCGTTGCAAGAGGCAATAAAAACAATAGCAACAGCGGCTATTAGATAAATAAATTTTTTCATGTAATGTTCGAATTAAAGGGATTAATAATATTCACAAAAGTAAACGTAGATAAGCGAATTCAAATAGCAACTACTCGTAGTTTTAACCTCAATTTTATTAGTTATCAATGATATAATTAGCTTACTCTCAACTTTCGACCTACTTTGAGCAAGGTATTTTTAGTTATTCTGTTTAATGCACAAAGTTTACTTTCGCTCACGCCGTTAGCCTTTGCGATTGTGGCCAAGGTGTCGCCTCTTTTTACAAGATAATAAGATGCATTAACGGGCGGTGCGGTGGGAGTAGGGGCGATTTTAAAGAATGATTTATCAAGGTATATTTCTGTCCACCACAGCTTTCGATTTTCATAATTTATAAATTTTCTGGTGTCAATTGCATTTCCACGATAGCGAATTTCCCAATGCAAATGACTGCCCGTACTATGACCTGTATTGCCCCCTAGGCCTATCTCTTGGCCAGATACTACATAGTCGCCTTCGCTCACTAACAGTGCCGATAGGTGCCCATAAAATGTTTCGAGTCCGTTGTCGTGGCGTATGATTACTAAGTTGCCATAACCACTGTGATAGCGGGCTATACGTATCACGCCATTGAATGCAGCTTTGATTATATCGCCCGTTTCACAGTCTATGTCAGTGCCTTTGTGCAATCTGTGCCATCGGTAACCAAAGTGTGAGGTGATGATGCCGGGGTGTGGGAAGGTAAATTTTTCGTTGCGAGCAGGGTCTAAAAACTTTATAAAAACAGGTGCGAAATCAGCTGTTATTGGTGATTTGAAGGGGTCAATGTCAATGTTGTCCCATGCGGCGAACATGCCGTCTTCTTCTCCAACTGTAGCTGCTGTGCCTTCTTGCATCGGTACATTTAGTGCATTGTTTTGTTGGGTATAATTGGTTTTTGGCTTCGTAGTATCTTCGATTTGGGTTACTATCAACGGGATATGAATCTCAGCAAACAAGGGCTGAGTAAGCATTAACAACAATATATATAGTAATCTAGTTGATTTCAAAAAATACAATAACAATTATCAAAAAAAAGGACATGAATGCTTATAGTCAATAAAAATATAGCAATTTCGAAAATAAGAAATAAATATTGGCTAATCACAATGCCATAGTAAGCATTAACGTGGTTTTAAGATGAGCTATTTTTTTGTTATTATAAATTAACATCGTCGTCGTTTTTAAGTTTTGTTTAGTAGTAATTATCTATTTTTAGAAACTCGTAGCTTGTCTTTAAAACAATCGTGTTGCCTATGTTCTAAGCCTAATGGTTTGTTTTTTATAGTATAAAATAGCCAACTTTTGGGTGCGATGAATAATTAAAAGAAAATCGACATGAGGGCAATTTTTTTGGGTTTTAATTATGAATGGAGGGAATACTATAAAAAAATTATTTTTGTGCACAATGCAAGTAGAATAAGTGTAACCAAATTAACCATAAAAACACTTAAAATGAAGAAGTAATTCCTAGTCTTACGCCACTGAAAGCGGGTTCGAATCTGCAAACACCACCCGTACACACGACGCCTTCTACCTGCCGTGCATAGGTGAGTGTGAATCGATTGGTGTCGTGTGTGTAGGAGGTAAAAAAACTATAATAATGCAACTTGCCCGTGCTGTATTTTGGTTTAATATTCCACATGTCGGAGGCCGCTACGCTCAAGCCACGCCCAAGATTAAGTTCTATGCCTCCATACAGCCAACTTCCAAAATCCTTATCATTTTCTTGGTACATCAACTGAAGTTCCATTGATTTTTTAGAAGATATTTTATAATTCAAATCTACAAAAGGCGTCAAGGCGTATAATAAGCCCTGCCCGGGTTTGAACTGATACACTTCGATGTTGTAATCCAACGACTGCATACCTGCACTAATGCCGAGGGCTCTCGATATTTTCCAAGCCACATCTAAGTATAATTCTCTGAACAAAAGTACATTGTCTAAGTCGGTGATATTACAAACATTACCGGTGAAGGTGAGTCCTTTTTTAGGAGTAATGTATAACTCGGCTTGGTAAGCTATCTCGCTTATAGCCTGCGTTACAGCTTGATAACGAGCCGGCAATCGTAGGGTATTTAATCGACTCATAGGAGGCAAAAAATTAACAATTCCATCATTGCGAGTTTCGTTTGGAGAGGTGCGTAACATATAATTTTGTGTACGTTTGGCTTGAAATGAAAATCCAATTTTTTGATTTGCATAGCTTATACTAGAGAAAAGTACCGTGCCATTTTTGTTGATTAATTTGCCTACATTGTCGGTGATGCCTTCATTGGTTTTATAGGCGGCCTCTACATAAAGCGACACATCTTTGTAGTTGATTGTATTGTAAACCGAGGCTGCAAAAGTGTTGTACTTTGGGTAAAAACGCTCTCGCAAGGGCAGCGCGTTGATATTAGTAACAAGGCTAGCCATACTGTTTTTGTCTAAGGTACGGTTTATGAATGTTGCTCCGGGCACGAGGGTGAGATTATCTTTTATCTGCCAAAGATATTCTGTTGTAGCACCTTTTATTATTGGTTCATAAAAATCAAATCGATTTTTCATTTTGCCCGTGAATGCTTTAACATAAAAATTGTTATTAAATTGATATTTTAAACGAATACCAAACGTAGCGTAATCAAGCCCTAGGCCTCGGTCTTCAAACGAACGATACGTAATACCACTTCCAAATTGATCATAAAAATAGCCTCCCGTAATTGTCAATTTTTCTACTTCTTTCTCTAAATACCAAGTGCCCAAACCTTGTTTTGTGTAGGGCAATAACGGGTCACGCAAATTAGAATTATGAAACACATCCACCCGCACGCTTGCCCTGAGTTTCCAATCGGTTTGGCTAAAATTAGCATTCAGCCAAGCTTCGCCACCACTCAGTACGTTATCATAAAGTTGATTGTTGGCGGCGTTAATAATTGTATCGCGTCTAAAAAAATTATAATTTAACATCAAATCGCCTCCAAACTGACTCTGTGCTTGTGTATTATTCACATTCAAAACAAAAAGCAAAAGAGTAGGTAGTATTGAACATAAAAAGTTAAATTTTTTTAATTGCATATTTTGAATTTATTTTGGCACAGAATTAGTAATCAATATTAATAATAAATTACAATACAATGCAAAAAATATTTTTAATCTTGTTTTTGTTTTTAACAATCACAACTACAACTCAAGCACAGACCGACTTGCCATCTGTAATAGTAACCACTATTGATGGAAAAAAAGTGAACTTAGCCGATTATGGTAAAAGTGGTAAAAATCTTGTTATTAGTTTTTGGGCTACTTGGTGCGGCCCTTGCAAAAAAGAATTAAACAACATGACCGACCTCTATCAAGTATGGAAAACAAAGTATAACGTAGAGGTGTTGGCGATATCAATCGACGATCAACGCAATGTTCCCAAAGTGGCTAGCTATGTCAAGTCGCAACAATGGCTTTACACCGTGCTGATAGATAGCAACCAAGATTTAAAACGGGCATTGAACTTCCAAACCGTGCCCTACTTGATATTAGTAAACAAACAAGGCAAAATAGTATATAAGCACACGGCGTATGTGGAAGGTGATGAAGATGTGTTGGACCAAAAAATAAAAGAGTTAAAATAAGGTAATTAATCTTATTTTTTTTTATTTAATAAACTAAAAAAAACCTCTCACAACATGGAGAGGTTTTTTTATATAAACTATTTGGCAAACAAGGCTTTTACGTCTATTTTTACAGCATAATCAACACGAATATAAAATAAATATATGACTAAAATTCGAATAGAAAAAGATACAATGGGCAATGTAGAAGTGCCGGCGGGCGTATATTGGGGGGCGCAAACGCAGCGTAGCATCAACAATTTTAAAATAGCGGCAGACATTAACAAGATGCCTAAAGAAATAATAGAGGCATTCGCTTATCTAAAAAAAGCTGCGGCTATTACTAACTATGAATGCGGCATATTGAACGAGCAAACCAAAAACTATATTGGACTGGCTTGTGATGAAATAATAGCGGGTCAATTGCAGGATCAATTTCCATTAGTGGTATGGCAAACAGGCAGTGGCACGCAAAGTAACATGAACCTCAACGAGGTCATAGCCAACCGAGCACATGTGCTACTAGGTGGTCATCTGCTTGATGAAAAAAAAATAATTCATCCCAACGATGACGTCAATAAATCGCAATCGTCTAACGATACATTTCCTACGGCGATGCACATAGCGGCCTATAAGATGCTACTTCAAACCACGTTGCCTGGCCTATTGAAACTCCGCAATACGCTAGCTGACAAGAGTTTGAAATATATGCATATTGTTAAAATCGGTCGTACGCACTTCATGGACGCCACTCCCCTCACGTTAGGGCAGGAGTTGAGCGGCTATGTGTCGCAACTCGACCACGGCATGCGTGCAATAGGCAACACCCTCTCGCACTTGAGCGAATTAGCACTAGGCGGCACAGCCGTAGGCACGGGCATCAATACCCCAAGCGGATACGCTATCAATGTTGCCCATCAAATAGCTATTTTGACTGGCTTGCCATTCATAACTGCCGAAAACAAATTTGAATCGCTCGCCGCACACGATGCTATTGTGGAGGCACACGGTGCTTTGAAAACCGTAGCCGTTAGCCTTATGAAAATAGCAAACGACATTCGGATGCTTGCGTCCGGGCCACGCTCCGGTCTTGGTGAATTGTACCTGCCCGACAATGAGCCTGGCTCAAGCATCATGCCCGGCAAGGTGAACCCCACGCAGTGCGAAGCCCTGACGATGGTAGCCGCACAAGTGTTAGGCAACGATGTAGCAATCAACATTGGCGGTGCTAATGGCCACTTTGAACTCAACGTATTTAAGCCTATGATGATTTATAATTTTCTTCACAGTGCCCGCCTGATAGGCGACGCCTGCATATCCTTCAATGACAATTGTGCAGTAGGGTTGGCACCGCTCGAGGATAATATCAATAACAATGTTAATAATTCGCTGATGCTTGTAACAGCATTAAACACTAAAATAGGGTACTACAAAGCCGCCGAAATAGCCCAAACAGCGCATAAAAATGGCAGTACATTGAGGGCTACAGCTATTGCTTTGGGCTATGTAACAGCAGCAGAATTTGATGCTTATGTGGTGCCCAAAGAGATGTGCGGGTTGTAAGGAAATTATATTTTATATAAGTTGAAGAGTTGCATTTGTTTGTTGAATTTAATGAATCAAAAACATAAATTAAGAAATAATTTTAAGATTTGCAGAATATAAATGGTAGTAGAAAATAGAATCACTACCACTTTTTTTTCTAATATATTTTTGTTATCCTACCACGAAACTAGCTATTTTCGCAAAGTGAAACCAACTACTAAACCCCATTATTATAATGATATTCGCAACTTTGGCCTAGTTGTAGGCTGTTTGTTATTGCTCAACATCATTGCTGCATTTGTGTTTGCACGCATCGATCTCACCAAAGAAAAAAAATATAGCCTTACTCCACAGACCAAAACGCTCTTAAAAAACCTAGAGGGGGAAGTATTTGTTAAAATCTACCTAGAGGGTAGCTTTCCTGCGGGTTTCAAGCGGTTGCAAACAAGCATAAAAGAGATGCTCGATGAGTTCAAAGTCATTGCAGGTGCGAATTTAAATTATGAATTCATAAATCCCTCTGATTTCAACACCGAAAAAGAACAATTAGATTATTATAAAGACTTAGCCAGCAAAGGGCTGCAGCCAATGAACTTGCAAGTGAAAGAAGAAGAAGCGATGAAGGAACAATATATCTTTCCGGGTGCATTGGTCAGCTACAAACGCAAGGAATTGCCTATTACATTTCTTAATAATCAAATAGGGCTCGACCCACAGGTAGCTATCAATGGCAGCATTGCGATGCTAGAATACAACCTTGCTAACATTATCAATAAGTTGCAAAAAACCGAAAAACCCAAAATAGCGTTTACTGAAGGGCACGGTGAACTCAATGATTTAGAGATAAAAGATGTAGCTGATGCACTTAGTGAGTTTTATGAAATGCACCGCCTTGACATTACTAAGCAGATACGCCTCGATACCTCTTATAAAGCTATAGTGATAGCGCGCCCTTCGATGCCATTCAGCGACAAAGACAAGTGGAAACTAGATCAATATGTTATGCAAAAAGGCAAACTGCTTTGGGCCATAGAACCTGTAATAGCTGATATGGACAGTATGCAAAGCAACAACGATAACAAAACCAAGATTGAGTTTGCTGCTACCGACTTGCCCTTGCAACTTGAAGATTTATTGTTTAATTATGGCGTACGCATCAACACAGACCTGATACAGGATATACAATGCAACGTAATACCGATAGTGGTTGGAATGAAAAATAATACACCGCAGAACAAGAATTTTCCGTGGCTTTTTTATCCTTTAATAACCCCTGAGGCGTCTCACCCTATAGTTAAAAATTTGGACTTAGTGATGTCGCAGTTTGCCTCGAGCATAGATACTATTCGCACCAAATCGAATATTAAAAAAACCATTCTGCTGTCCTCTTCAGCGTATTCGCGGGCGCTCAATACCCCCGTCAATGTATCTTTAGATATATTAAAAAACAAACCCGCCCCCGAGCAGTTCAACCAAAAAAATCTTGCGATGGCAGTGCTTTGTGAAGGTGCATTTGTGAGTAATTATAAGAACAAACTCACCGATGCTACTGCACAGATGCTCGACACGCTGCAAGGCGCGTATAAGCCTATCTTCAGTGTGGATAACAACAAGATGATAGTAATGAGCGATGCCGCATTTATCAAAAATGATGTGAAAAATGGTAACAAAATTACCCCCATTGGCTATTATAAGTTTACCAATCAAACCTTTGCAAACAAAGATTTTATTATTAATTGTTTAGAATATCTCATAGACGAAAGTGGCTTGATAGCCTGCCGATCTAAGGATGTAAAATTACGCCTCTTAGACAAAGGCAAAACCAAACTGTATGCTACTAAGTACAAATTAATCAACCTCGCTTTACCCTTGATGATATTGCTTTTGAGTGGTATAGTTTACTATGTTTGGAGGCTCAAAAAATATACGTATTAAACAATAATTTTTATTGTAAAACAAACGTTTCTGCATCGTTTAAAAATGGCAAATCTATTCTTGTTTTTGTAAGGGCTGATTTAGAAAGGCTAACGGTGAGGATGCCTGTAGTGTCGTCGAGGCC
The DNA here is from genome assembly GCA_043768865.1 of Sphingobacteriales bacterium. Taxonomy (GTDB): domain Bacteria; phylum Bacteroidota; class Bacteroidia; order Chitinophagales; family JAYVJZ01; genus JAYVJZ01. The sequence goes on along the minus strand of JAYVJZ010000191.1, from coordinate 15,074 downwards.
TGCAATTAGCTGCCCTGTTGCATCTAATGCCTTTGATCCGCCAATATACAGGAGGTCTGCCCCGTCGGTGCCTACTATATTGCACCCCAAGGTGTACGATTGGTTTTCAATAGCTCGGGCTACTAACAACTGTTGCCAAGCAAAGTGTCTTTGTGCAGGCCAATTAGCAACGTATATGGAAATGTCATAAGGCAATTTGGAATCGTTGCGACACCATACGGGGAACCGTAAATCGTAGCAAATAAATGGACAAATACGCCAACCTAAATATTCGATTAGTAAACGTGAATCGCCTGCTTTGTAGCACGCTGCTTCTTTACCCAATCCAAACAAATGTTTTTTATTGTAATACTGAAATCTACCGCCTGGGTACATAGCTATCAAACGATTGAAATAAATATTGTCATCTACAAACATACAACTACCGATTAGTAAGGCATTGTGCTTGTTGGCTTGCTCCTCCATCCATCTCAATGCCCACTCAGTGCTCGACTCAGCTATCAGTTGAGTATTCATGCTAAAACCGGTAGTAAACATTTCAGGCAATATAATAACGTCGCCTAAGGTATTAGCCGCCAATAAGCTACCGATAGCGTTGCAGTTTGCCTCAGGGCATTCCCACGTTAGTGGCGTTTGAACGATATTTATTTTTAATGTTTCCATGATGCCACTTTGATAATTATAAATCTAACTATTACTCCAACCAGGCGGTCATATTTAGCATATCTACATAGACATAATCTTGCAGGGTAGTCGAAAGCACAAGGCCAACATAATCACATTGAATCGGATAGTTTTTGTGTTTGCGGTCTATAAGTACAGCACATTGAATGGTCGTGTAGGCACTTGCATCAATAGCTACAAGAGTTTGGTATAGGGTTTTGCCTGTGTTGCAGACGTCGTCTATCAATAGCAGATCGGTGGAGGGGTATATAGGTTTTTCTTTACAACTTTCTATACTATCAAAGCATGTCAAAAGTTTAGTAGCATCTATGCGAGCTATTTTATTTTTAATAATACGGGCTAATAATGCACCGTTTGCATTGGTACTCAATAGATGCAAGGGCACGCCAACACCACTTTTTTCAATTATCTCGTACGACAAACGGTCGAGCTTTGCGGCTATCTGAGCAGCGTTGAGTATGTAGGTTTTGGGTTTCATGGGTGGGGCATAAAAACAGGCGGTTAATTACCCCCCATTTTCTTTGATAGTTCTTCCATATTAGTAGGCACGTAGTCTGTTGGAATTTCATATTCGCTAGCAGCTACTTTATCAAAATTCACAGCAGTAGCTTGCATTTTCATGCTCATGCCGTTAGTGAGGTTGGTATATTCTAAAGGAAATCCCTCTAACTTACCTGCGTACATATCATTTGGGTTTTTAGCCTGCGGCTCAATCTCAGTAGTGGCCCAAACGACGGTCTCGTCGCCGTTTATTTTGATTACTACATATTTAAAACACAAATACCCTGCTATTTTCTTTGAATCACTCGTTTTAGTTACTGATTTAACTTTTTCGGCATCCTCTTTTGATTTGTTCATTTCCTCTTCGCTCATCGCTATTGCAAATTTCTGCCCCATCAAGTCTAGCAACAACGTATATTTTTTGGTTTGGGCATTCATCAAAATAATATTTTTCATCATAATCATGTCCATGTCCATTTTGACATCATCGCCTTTATATACCATTTTCATCGTAGCATCTTTTAGCATCTCTGCGCTTGGGTCGTCCTCAGGCAACCCCTCTATAGCGATTGTGTATGAAATAGTGGCTTCGCTGAATTTTTTTTGAGCAAAAGAACTAGTACCAAAAAGTAGCAACACTAGCGACAAGATAATTTTTTTCATTTGATTTTTTTAGTAATAATAATAGGTATTTACCAATAGCAAATGTATAACATTGTTTTTAAACTAATAAAAATGTGAAAGTATTTTTTGTAACTTTAATTGTATTCTACATGAATGGTTTATCGAGCTATGGTTTTGGCATAAGAATATAAAATAGGGCATAACATTCGTATAAAAATTGATAACGCAGAGTTTTGATACCATATATAATTCAAAAGTGAAAAGGTAATTTATTGGAATGAAAACATAATTTTAGTTATAATTACTACAAAAAAATGTACCTTTACTCGACAAATACTATAAGAATATAAGTTTTATTGATACTCTAAGTGATTTTGTGTAGGTGCAAATAATTTACGTTTTTTAATAAAAAACACTACAACATGATAATAATTAAAAATAAATATAATGCTACAGAAGCGATGGGTAATGCGGAGCGCAGATCAAACTCAAGTAAAATCATTAACCGATGCACTTAAAGTACAACGAACGCTGTGTGAGTTGATGGTAAAAAGAGGCATAGATGAGTATGATGTTGCAAAGAAGTTTTTTCGCCCGCAGTTAAGTGATTTGCACGATCCTTTTTTGATGAAGGACATGGACAAAGCCGTTGAACGCATAAATACGGCTATTCAAAATAACGAAAAGATTCTTATCTACGGAGATTATGACGTGGACGGCACGACTGCTGTGGCGACTGTATTTGCGTTTTTAATTCAAATATATCCAAAAGTAGAATTTTATATACCCGATCGCCACAAAGAGGGCTACGGCATTAGTCAGCAAGGCATAGATTGGGCACACGACAACGGCATAACGCTTATCATTGCGCTCGACTGCGGCATAAAAAGCGTCGATAAGGTCGCCTATGGCAAGACGTTACAAGTAGATTTTATAATAGGAGATCATCACCTGCCGGGCGAAACACTACCCGATGCTGTTGCTATATTAGACCCTAAGCGACTTGATTGCACCTATCCGTTCAAAGAGCTCAGTGGTTGTGGTATAGGATTCAAGCTAGCTCAGGCGTTCGCACAGAAGTATGATATGCCGATAGAGCGCATAGAGCCGCTGTTGGATTTGGTGGCGATGAGCATCGCTGCTGACATAGTGGACCTGCAGGACGAAAATAGAACGCTTGCTTATTTTGGTTTGAAGTTGTTAAATACGAACCCACGTTTTGGGTTCAAGGCCCTTATAGATTTGTCGTCTTTGAAAGGGGAGCTCACTATCTCGTCGGTGGTGTTTACGCTAGGCCCACGCATTAATGCAGCAGGTCGCATAGGACACGGGTCGCTAGCGGTGAAGCTACTCTTAGCTGAAACTTACGAAGAGGCTTGCACCCATGCCGATGCACTGCAACTCAACAATACCGAGCGTCGCAGCTTAGACACAGGCATCACAGAAGAGGCGATTATGTTATTAGAAAATGACCCGATCAATAGTACTCGCAAGAGTACGGTGCTATTTAAGCCAGATTGGAACAAAGGAGTTTTGGGTATAGTGGCCTCTCGATTATTAGATAAATATTACCGCCCAACTATTGTATTGACGGGTGCTAATGGCATGGTCAATGGCTCGGCTCGCTCTGTTATGGGGTACGATATTTATGCTGCTATTGAAAGCTGTAGCGAGTTGTTAGATCAATTTGGAGGACATAAATACGCAGCAGGGTTGTCATTAAAAACCGAAAATGTCCCTTTGTTTATTGAAAAATTTGAAAAAATAGTTGCCGATACGATGATAGATAGCATGATGATACCCGAGGTAGAAATTGATGCAGAAATACCGCTTTCTTTTATTAATACGAGTAATTATAATATTCTAAAACAATTCGCACCATTTGGCCCTAAAAACATGAAACCAGTATTTGTAAGTATGAATGTAGTAGCGGCAGGGCGTGTGGGAATAGTTGGCGAAAATCATTTGCGGTTTTCTATCAAAGACCCCAAAGGAGGGCAGTTGATTAACTGCATAGGCTTTGGATTAGCGGGGTATAAAGATATTATTGATAATAGAAAACCGTTCAATGTATGTTATTGTATAGAGGAGAACGAATGGAACAACGCCGTTACTTTTCAATTGTATATAAAGGACATCAAGTCCATAGAAGACACGGACATACTACATTTAGATAACAAAGAGGCTTAATTTTTTCGTGTAATTACGAATTGTATCAGCTGCTCAAAGGCTGATTTAGATGCACTAGAGGGCAGTAGATTCAGTTGAGCGTGAGCTACATCGATATAGGTTTGCATGATTTTTTTTGCATACTCAATACCGCCTTTTTTTTGCACAAGCGTAATTATAATGGGTATGATGGCTGGGGTTTTTTCTGCTTTTTTAATGTTGTTAATCAAGTTGCGTTGCTCACTGCTATTGCATTGCTGCAAGGCGAAAAGCACGGGCAAGGTCAATTTTTTTTCTTTCAAATCGGTTGCAGTTGGTTTGCCTACGTCGTCGGTGCCGAGGTCCAATAAGTCGTCTTTTATTTGAAATGCCATACCGAGTGCATTGCCTAGGGTTTTGAATGATTGCACTGTAGCCTCATCGCAGCTTGTGCTTGCAGCACCGCACCCACATGCCGATTCAAATAGAGAAGCGGTTTTTTTTTGGATAATCTCTAAATAGACAGCTTCGCTTTTGTTGATACCACGGCTTTTTTCCATTTGCAATAGCTCGCCTTCGCTCAGCTCTTTGACGGCATGGCTCACTATTTTCAACAAATCAAAATCGTCGTTTTCCAACGAAAGTAACAAGCCCTTGGAGAGAAGATAATCGCCCACCAATACGGCGGCTTTGTTTTTCCACAAAGCATTGATGCTAAAAAAACTCCTTCGTACATCGCTACTATCCACCACGTCGTCGTGCACAAGCGAAGCCGTATGTAATAATTCAATCAAGGAGGCAGCACGAAATGTTTTTTCGTTGATGCCACCCGCTAGTTGAGCAGATAGCAAGACCATCATAGGCCGCACCTGCTTGCCTTTGCGGTGCACTATGTAGTGCATAATTCTATCAAGCAAGGGTACTTTGCTGCGCAACGATTCTCTAAAACGTTGTTCAAAAAGGGCTAGCTCTTTAGCTATTGGTTGTTGTATTATATCTAGTTGCGACAGTTGAAAGTAAGGGGGTATGTGATTCGGGTCAAAATTACATTAATTTAATAGTTTATATTACATAATATAGTTACTTTTATTTTGCATTACTATAATTTCGCTCAACTATAATATTTTATAATTATTATTCAACTATGTGGAATCTGCTCGCTATTGCTATATTACGATACAAAAAATCTATTTTAATTGTACTTTTTATATGGGCAATAGGGGCTGTTTATCTTGCTAAAGACGTAAAGATTACGTATCACTTTGGGCGAACTATTCCCACAGACAATCCAAAATATCTGCAATTACAAGAATTTAAAAAAATATTTGGAGAAGATGGCAAGTCCGTTTTTATTGGCATCGAACAAGCGGATTTTTTAACGAAGTCAAACATAAACGCTTGGTATCGTCTAGCTGAAGCGATGAAAAAAATAGATGGAGTAGAGAGTGTTGTTGATATTGCCCATGCTTTTGAGCTTACCAAAGACACAATAAATAAACGTCTAGTTCCAACAGCCCTTATGGCAGCTGAATTAGCCGACGAAGCGAGTACACAAACGTTTATCAACAAAGCTAAACTACTCCCTTTTTATACTAATTTATTGATCAATGAAAAAGGAAACGCAACCTTGATGGTTGTTAGTATCAAAAAAGAATTGTTGGATACCAAGGAGCGGCAACGGGTCATCAATACGATTCGCAATGAAATAAGTAGTTACGAAAAAGCGGCAAATATCACCACACACTCATCGGGCCTGCCGTTGGCACGAAGTGAATTGATGGAACTACTACGACATGAAATGCTCATGTTTGCGTTGATGTCTATCCTCGTGAGCGTTGTCGTACTATTTTTGTTTTTTCGATCATTCAACATTATACTCATCGCTATGGTAGTAGTGCTTTTCGGCATTATTAACACCCTAGCCTCTATGGTTGTACTTGGATATGAGGTTACTATATTATCCGGACTTATACCCTCTTTGATGGTCGTTATAGGTATTCCCAATGTGATATATTTGGTGAATAAATACCATCAAACTTACTTAAAAACCAACAATAAAAACGAAGCCCTGCATGATAGCATTCGCTCTATAGGCATAGTAACGTTATTTACTAATCTCACTGCGGCTGCGGGTTTTGCTGTTTTTGCACTAACCAATGCAGTGTTATTAAAAGAATTTGGGGTGGTATCGGGCATTAACATTATGCTGCTTTTTGTTTTTTCTATTTTATTAATCCCAATACTGCTCAGTTATTTCAAAACCAACATAGAGGCAGAAACTAAATACCTTCATTGGACGTGGGTCAATGGCATCAAGCAATGGATAATAAATGTTGCGTTGCACCGCACTCGTTTTATTTATACTTTATCAGGGCTTATAGTGGTGTTTTCAGCAATTGGATTGTGGCAATTAAATACGAATTCGTATATATTAGATGATATACCGCAAGACGGTAAGATGTATAAAGACCTGAAATGGTTTGAAAATAATTTTGGAGGGGTGATGCCATTTGAGGTGCTTATCGATTGCAAAAAAGCAGGACGTGCCAAGCAGCCTGTCGTGTTTGATAAAATAGAACAATTAAGTCTGATAATGCAAAATGCAGCGGTGTTTAGCAAGCCAATGAGCATAGCCGAAGGGTTAAAATTTGTTACCCAAACCTACTACGACGGCGATACGAGTGCCTATAGATTGCCTCAAGGCGGTATAGAGCAAGCCTTTGTTTATAGCTACTTAGGCAAAGATACAGTTCGAACGCCAAGTAGTCGATTATTGAGTACTTTTATTGATTCTTCTAAACGGTACCTTCGTGTTACCGCCCCGATGTCCGACATAGGCAGCGATAGCCTTGGTAGGGTCTTAGAGCGATTGAGCCCACAGGTAAGTTCAATTTTTGACACTTCTAAATATAAAGTAACACTTACAGGCACTAGTGTTACGTTTTTAGAAGGTAACAAATTTATCATTCGCAGTATGCGCGATAGTATTTTATACGCTTTTTTGAGTATTTTGGTGTGTATGCTTATTTTGTTCAAACGCATACGTATCGTGTTCATAGCGCTCTTGCCGAACATACTCCCGTTGCTTTTCATAGCAGGCGTGCTTGGGGTGTTTCGTATTCCCATCAAACCTAGTACAGTGTTAGTGTTCAGCATCGCATTGGGAATAAGCATTGACATTACAATTCGGTTTTTAGTGTTTTATGCCAAAGAGAAAAAAAATATAAACCAATTGCAGCCCGTTATCAATACAATACATGAGGCAACTGTCAGTATTATATATACGTCCATCATTCTATGTGCTGGATTTTTTATATATGTGTTTAGTAATTTCGGCGGAACGGCAGTGCTAGGTTGGCTCACAGCAAGTGCTTTGCTGCTTAGTACTATCAGCAATTTAGTCCTATTGCCTATGCTTTTAGATAGGTGGGACAAGTAGTTTTAGCGAAAATAAAAGGGGGCTTACTAACGGCTTCAAATAGCCTTGACTAGTTCAATCAACTGTCAAACTAAAAAAATATTTTCGTAAACCGTATGTAACATACTAGTCGAGCATTAGTATGCTACAAGCGCACACAATCCTTGATAGCATTGGCTTTCAATAGACATTCGTCCCACTCTTGCGTCGCTTCGCATAGGTGCGTAATCGCTCCACCCGTATGCAAGCTCAAGTAGCTAGAAGTGTCATTATAAACAAGGCTTCGTATCACGACATTGAGGTCAAAATCGCCTTCAGGCGTTATATACCCTATGCTGCCACTGTAAATGCCGCGGTTGCTTTTTTCGTATTTTGAAATCAATTGGCAGGCCATTTTTTTAGGTGCACCCGTCATGCTGCCCATTGGGAAGGTAGCCTCTATAATGCTATCAAACCCAATATTATCTCGCACTGCACCGCTAATGGTAGAAATTAATTGATGCACCGTTTTGAATGTATAAACCTCCATAAGTTCATCTACTCGCACCGTGCCTACGTTGCAGCACCTGCTCAAATCATTTCGCATCAAATCAACTATCATTATATGCTCCGCTCGTTCCTTAACACTACTCGATAGGTTCAACTTATAATACATATCGGTTTCATCGCAGATAGTATCGCGTTTGTGAGTGCCTTTGATTGGCTGAGCGGCAAGCTGCGTATGCTGTTTAGTTAAAAATCGTTCAGGGCTTGCACACAACACAAAGGCATCGTCTAGTTTATAAAAAACACTAAAAGGGGCTTCTGATTTTGTAGTTAAGGCTAAAAAAGTTGCCACAGGGTTTATTTTTATTGCGGCTATGTGTTGATTGATACAATAATTTATTTCATACACATCACCCTGCACAATGTGGTTTTTTAATTGATTGACGGTGTTGCAATATTCTTCCTTCGTTTCGCTTGCAATCCACTGTAGCTCTTGGTTATCGATAACTTCTATTTTTTTGGTTGGCTCAAATAGTTCATTGATATCGAGTGGTGCATTGCTAATAATAGTCCAAACATTGTTTTCAAATCTAAAGATTATACAAGGCTTCCAGAGCAAAGCAGTAGGAAAATTATGAACGTCTTCGAGTATCGAATGCAGCCCTAGCGTTTTATTTTTATAATTATAATCAATATGACAAATATAAAAATCGGGGTGGCTATCGGCCCAATTGATAGGGAAAATATCATTGCTATTCGAGCAGGCAGCGAGGCATTCTAGTGCATGATAAGGATGTTTGGTGTGATTATTATTATCAAAAAAAACTGCTTTTTTATATTGGTTTATAAAAAACAATATGCTTTCTTTCGATTGATTAAAATCCGTAACAGCATACGAGTATTCAAATGGCATTTATACTGTTTTTTTTATAGTGGCGAGTGTGCGAAAAAGATACAAGACATACAACAGCATAACCACTGCGAGTAGTTGCAAAATCAGCCCAATAGGCAGTTTTTCGGTTAATTGTGCAATCATTAATAAAAATCCAACAATGAGCCACAAGCTACTAACCGCCGTGCGTTGCACAAAATCTGAATAGTCAATATGATTGCTACTCATAATAATCTGAAAGGCATACACAAAAGCAAATGCACCAATAAAAATACTACGAAAAGCAAAACACAATACTACCCACTCAAACAAGTTGTTAGTTGTAAAACCAACTAACAAACTGAGTGCTAATAGTACATCTACGCTGCTTTCTATTAACCACCATTTGCTATGAGGCAGTTGATTGTTACCCTGAGTGAACCAAATCCCAAACAGCCCACTCATCAACAAGCATCCACTCAAACCAAGTGTATAAGCGGGTTTATAAAAAAATAAAAGCACCGCAGCGGGTACATAGAACAGTACTTTGCCTATTGATGATTTGTTTAACAAGGGTAGCGTCATGCTGTAATAGTTTCAAGTTAATAAAAAAATACAGGTTTTAAACCATCCATTGATGTACGTCAGGCGCAAGCCCAGCTTTGATTTCAGCCAATTGCTTTTTAATGCCAAAGGATAGCGTTCGGTCTTCTATTGGAGGCAATGTTATTACGTCGTTGCCGTACATCATGTCCGAAATATGCGCTACGGTAGCCGCTGTGCCCGTGCCAAACACATCTTGCAGTTTGCCATGTTGATATGCGTTGATTACCTCGTCCATGCCTACACGACGCTCTTGCACATAGTAGCCACGGTCGTTGAGTAGCTCTATGACACTTCGCCTCGTTACGCCATCGAGTATTGTGCCATCAAGCACGGGAGTAACCACTCGGTCATCAATAATAAAAAATATATTCATAGTACCAATCTCTTGAGCAAATTTAAACTCAACTCCATCCATCCATAATAATTGGTCAAACCCTTTGCTTTGTGCCTCTTTGAGAGGCAGCATAGTAGCCGCATAATTACCCGCAGCCTTAGCATGACCTACACCTCCGGGAAACGCTCGCACGTATTGATTGCTCAACAATACCTTTATTGGCTTTGCATAATAACTACTCGCAGGGCTACAAAATATGCAAAACAAAAATTTCTCTGAAGGACGTAATCCTAAAAATGGATCTGCCGCAAACATCAACGGGCGTATATACAAAGCATCGTCTATGTTTTTGTTCGGCACCCAATCAGCATCTAAGGTTAGTAATTGTTGTAGGGCAATCAAAAATAAATCTTTAGGAAACTCAGGCATAGCCATGCGTGTAGCACTTTTGTTAAGGCGTTCAATATGCTTCTGAGGTCTAAAAGTGCGCACTTCGCCAGCAGGGTTCTTATAAGCCTTCATGCCTTCAAATATCGCCTGTCCATAATGCAACGCACTGATAGCAGGTGATAGCTGCAACTCTCGGTAGGGTATAATAACAGGATTGTGCCAGGCACCGTTGTCATATTCACACACAAACATGTGGTCAGCAAAGGTTTTGCCAAATTGTATGTTGTTAGCATCTAATTCAGCTAAGCGCGAGTGCTCTATTTTTTCTGTTTTTATATCCCAGTGCTTTGCCTTTGTGCTGTCTATATCGGTAGTGTTGTTCATATAATTATTTTTAAAAAAGTCTATTTTTTTGCAAAAATACAACTAATTTTACGCCTATGTACATGAGTTCTTTTTTAATTCCTTATTATTATGATTTTAATAAAATCAAAACAGTGAATGCTACGGCGTTCAACCTGCCTACTATAGCTAGCAACGTGCGGTTAGTAATATTTGCCGATTATGATTTACGCATTGAAAATGCAGAAAAATTTACCTATAAGATGTCTCAAATGTGTCAAAAACTCTCTATCGCAATCACCGATTTCGTTATATTGAATTACACTTTTTATCCCAAATGTTTACCCGAATTATCAAATACATTTCCTAACGTGAAAGCCATGATTTTGCACGGCATTGATATTGAAAAAGAATTGGGTCGTGTGAGTGATAAGAAAATTGAAAAATTTCTATTAGGCAACATCAAAACCCTTGCAGTACCTACAATTGAGCAATTAGAAGCGGACAAAATATTATTTTTACAATATTGGAACGACATCAAAAAGATGATTGCATAGCAAATCAAAATTTAAAAAAAGTAAACACTCAGTTTTAAATGTTAATTACTAACTAACACTTCATGTCGCTTACGTAATTACTTTTGAAATTATGAAAAAAATAATATTCTTATTTCTGTTATTTCTGTTGGTTGATTTGAGCGGAATAGCTTGTGAAATCAACACTTGTGAGGCGAATTATTTAGATAGCACCCAATCTAATGCAGCTGCTCATGCACCTCGTCGCAAGCCCACGGGGTTTTCTTATCCAAGAGGGTATTTTGCCTCGCCAGTCGATGTGCCTATACTATTGGCCGGTACTTTTGGCGAGCTACGACCTAATCATTTTCATGGAGGCATTGATATCAAAACGCAACAACGGGAGGGCTTGAATATATCTGCCGTAGCAGAAGGGTATGTGAGTAGAATCAATGTAAGCGGATCGGGGTATGGCAATTGTTTATACATCACACACCCCAATGGATACACGAGTGTTTATGGGCATTTGAAGTCGTTCAATGCTGCCATTACAGCGTATTTAAGGACACAACAATATGCAGAACAACGTAGTATTATAGATTTGAAAATACAACCCGGGGTATTGAATGTTTCCAAAAAAGAAATAGTGGCTTTGAGTGGCAACACGGGCGGATCGCAAGGGCCTCATTTGCATTTTGAAATACGAGATACGGGGAACGAAGAGACGATAAATCCTTTGCTTTTTGGGTTCAGTGTGGAAGATAATATCAAGCCAAACGTAGGTGGGTTGATGATGTACACCTTTGATGATAACAACAAACAAACCTCACGCAAATCAGTCGTATTGTCTAAAAAAAATGGGATATATTACGCTGCAACACAAACCGTGAATAGCCCTAACGTTAGTTTTAGCCTCAATACGCAAGATGCAATGAACAACTCCGACGGCAACAATGGAATATTTTCAATAAGTACGAAGTTGAATGGTTCGCCCTACTTTAGATACGTGATGGAACGCTTTAGTTTTGCGAACTCTAGAGCGATACATGCCCACATAGATTATGAATTTTTAGAAAACAAAGGAGGGCGTTATCATCGAGCGCATACCCTCGTCAATGACAAGCTAGAGTGCTATCGAGAGCAGATTAATAATGGAATATTTCAGCTCAGCGATACCGCCACGCAGACCGTAACTATCGCCATAGACGATGCTAATTATAACACTGTTTATATAACGATACCCTTGCGATATAATTCAACTTTGACTCCTGTAGCAGCCTACACGCCCGCTCACAGACAAATTTTATATTGCCTTCAAGACAATACGTTTAATCAAAATGGGTTACAATGTGTTTTCCCAGAAGGTGTTTTTTACGAAGATGTTTACTTTAACCATACCTCTGCACCTAGCGTTTCACCCACCATTTTCTCCAATATTCATCAAGTACACAACGACAATATACCCATTCATACATTTTATGAAATGAAAATAGAAGCACGCAACCTAACGTTTGACAAAGCCGGCAAAGCGCTTATAATATATGAAGATGAATCGGGTAAGAAAATCAATCGTGGCGGGGTCTGGGATGGTCAGTATGTGAGTGGCAAAGCACGAGAATTTGGCAAATTTTATGTAACATTAGATGAAACACCACCAACTATAAGCCTCAGCAATAAACCTACGGTAGTCGGGGGCGTTATCAGTTTTCGTATTGCTGACAATCTCTCTGGCATCGATCAATTCAGCCTTTACATTGATAACACATGGCAGGTGTTGCAATACGATGCCAAAAGCAGCAGGGTTTGGTTTGCGTTAAATGATGAAATACGTGCCGGTGCTCACACGTATCAATTAGACGTAAATGACGAACGTGGTAATAGCAATTCGATGCAGGGGAATTTTACTATCTATTAATTAATCTGATTGTATTTATAAAATAAGAGATAACAATACACAATAGATAAAAAAATATGCTTTGTTAAAAGTTTTTTAAAAATAAACATAATGCCTGTCAATGAAGCAATTAGGCTGTAGCATACAAGCAAAAGAAACTAAAAAACGGGTAAATAATCCAACTCACAAACCAGAAATAGTTGATTGGTAAATTTCATACACTATTAACAAAAATAGATACCATACTATCTGTTTCATTGTATATTCGCAGGCATTATTACTAAAGAAAAGAAACACAATTTACTATGCAATTTGAAATAAATGATAATCAAAAGTTGATTACAGAAACAGTACGTGATTTTTGTGCAAAAAACATCTCCCCACACGTGATGACCTGGGACGAGAGTCAAGAGTTTCCGATAGGAGTATTAAAAGAACTCGGCAAGCTCGGATTCATGGGCGTATTAGTGCCTGAGAATTACGGTGGCAGCGGGTTAGGCTATTTTGAATACATAACAGTGATCTCCGAGATAGCACGTGTATGTGGTAGTATAGGATTAAGTGTAGCGGCACACAATTCACTATGCACAGGGCATATTTTGGCCTTTGGCAATGAAGAACAAAAGCAAAAATATTTACCAAAATTAGCCACTGCACAATGGATTGGGGCATGGGGATTGACTGAACCAAACACCGGCAGCGACGCAGGCAACATGAAATGTGTAGCGACAAAAGACGGCAACGAATGGGTGCTCAATGGCACAAAATGTTGGATAACACACGGCAAATCGGGTGATGTAGCCATCGTAATAGCACGTACAGGCGAGGTAGGCGATAGTCATGGCATGTCGGCATTCATAGTAGAGCGCGGCACTGCAGGATTCAGTGCAGGCAAAAAAGAAAACAAACTAGGTATGCGTGCAAGTGAGACCGCTGAAATGATTTTTGATAATTGTAGATTGCCCGAATCGCAGCTTGTAGGCAAGGTGGGAGAGGGTTTTGTGCAGTCAATGAAGATACTAGATGGAGGCCGTATATCGATAGCGGCACTATCATTGGGCATAGCAAAAGGGGCATTCGATGCGAGTGTCAAGTACGCAAAAGAGCGTGAACAATTCAATCAACCTATTGCTAATTTTCAAGCTATATCGTTTAAATTAGCGGACATGGCTACACAAATAGAAGCAGCAGAGCTACTCACTTATCAGGCAGCAGATATGAAAATGAAAGGCGAAAAGATGACCAAACAAGCTGCATTTGCTAAGTATTACGCAAGTGAGATATGTGTCAAAGTGAGCACAGAGGCGGTTCAAATATTTGGTGGATATGGTTATACGAAAGATTTTCCGGTAGAGAAATTTATAGAGACAGTAAGTTGTGCACAATAGGCGAGGGCACAAGCGAAATACAAAAACTCGTAATAGCACGAGAAGTATTGAAAGGCAATTAAGAAAAAATTGTGCTAAAATAGTAATTACGCTAATTTTAAACGTTTAAAATCACTTTTTTTATTTCATATTTACACTTTTAATAATTTTTCTTTGGTAGTTTACGTTACAATACGTAATTTTATACACTATTTCAATGAACTAATTATTTTGACTTATGAATAAATTCTACATACTGTTTTTTATACTACTCATTGCAGTACAAGCAAAAAGTCAAGATGTGCATTTTTCGCAATTTTATAACACGCCAGGCATAATGAACCCTGCTCAAACAGGGCAATACAGATTAGTGAAACGGGTGATTATAAATTACAGAAACCAATGGGCTAGCGTGCCTGCACCGTACGTTACGCCTATGCTTTACGCCGATGCAGCGATATACAATTGCAAATTGAAGGGTGATCATGTGGGGGTAGGTTTGACGTTATTAAATGACAAATCGGGCAACGGCAACTTGAACACATTTCATACCAAAGCATCGTTTGCGTATCATAAGGCATTGGATCAAAACCTAAAACATCAGCTATCGGTGGGGTTTCAAGCAGAATATTATGGCAAAGGGTTCGACCCAAGCAAAATAGTATTTCAAAATCAATATCAAGACAATTCATTCAATAATAGCATATCGTCGGGCGAATCTTTTGCGAATGAGAGTTTCAATCGATTTGATTTTAATGCAGGTGTGGCTTGGACCTCTAATTTCAGCAAAAACAATAGCTTTTATTTGGGAGGTGCTATGCATCATTTAGCCCGTCCTTTTGAGGGTTTTTCTGGTGTAGGGCAGCGATTGGGAATGCGTTACGTAGCGAGTGG
>JAYVJZ010000190.1:0-3690 GCA_043768865.1 Sphingobacteriales bacterium | reverse complement strand
CGCTTGGACATCACAAGATAATCCGCCATTGAGTTGTTTTCAGTCTTTACAATACTTAAAAAGCTACAACAGTTGCGACAAAAAATACTACATAAATTATTAACAATCAACGGCTTATATAGACATTTGCCGTGCAACGGTCTAGCTATTTGTTATAATTTTTCAATATTCTTAACTCCTAATCCTAGTTCTTGCCAAGCCTAAGCTGTTCGGCGTCACCATAGGACGATTACCAAGACTATAACATGACCGTCCAACTTTAGGTTACTTTCTGCTTTGATTTTATATCGTTAATTGCATATACGAAAGTGCCCAAAACATTAATTTTTCATCCAATCGCCGAGGGCATTGTCATAAATATTTTTTAATTCTACGATACTTCCTAGAGGCGTTTTGTTAACAGTTGCTTGGTTCCCAACTACTTCTCCAAGTAGTGTCAAAGGCACTGTGCAAGCCGACTCAAAACGTTGCTTGTCGGCAGGCAAGACACTCACCACTATCCTGCTTTGGGCTTCACCAAACCAGTACGCATCGTTCCTTATATCGCTTTCGTTGTGGACTGCAAAGCCAAGATTGCGATGAAATCCACATTCTAGCAGTGCTATTAGCAAGCCTCCTTGCGATACATCGTGGCAAGATTGCAACCATTTTTCATGGTTTAGTATCGGCACTATTGCCTGTAGAGCACACTCGGTATCCAAATTAAAATAAGGAGCTGGCGTGTTTCTTATTTTCAAAATAGCATGTAGATATTCGCTGCAATTGAGATCGTTCTTAGCCTCACCAAGCATATAAATCAAATGTCCTTCGGCTTTGAAATCAAGGGTGAGCTTGTGTGCCGCTTTTTCTAAAATCCCCACCATACCGATAGTTGGGGTAGGATATACGGCACCACCGTCAGGCGATTGATTATAAAAGCTGACGTTGCCGCCTGTTACAGGGGTTTTCAATGCCAAACATGCCGCACTCATGCCTTTAATAGCCTGCACAAATTGCCAATATACCTCCGTGTCGTATGGGTTGCCAAAGTTGAGACAATTGGTAACGGCGGCAGGTATTGCCCCCGAGCAGACGATGTTGCGAGCGGCTTCGCACACCGCAATAGCCGTGCCTTGCAGTGGGTCGGCGTAGATGTACTTTGCATTGCAATCGACAGTAGCCGCCAACTGTCGATCTGTGCCGAACACCCTGATAATAGCCGCATCGGTAGGCTCATTTGTATTTGCATTCGTAAGCCCTACCATGCTGTCATACTGCTCTATCACCCATTTTTTGCTTGCTATATTAGGATGCCCCAAAAGCGTTGTTAGCATCGCTTTCAAATCACTATTTTCAGGCACTTCATTGATATTAAAATTTTTATTCTCTTCGATGTACGCCGGCTCGGTATAGGCACGCTCATATATCGGTGCACCACCGCCAAGCACAAGGCTATCAGCAGGCACTTGCGCCACCAATCGTTCATTCATATAAAAAAATAATTCGTCTCCTTCTATCACCTCCCCGATGATTGCACAATGCAGGTCCCACTTATCAAATATAGCTTCTACTTCAGCCTCGTGCCCCTTTTTTACGATAATCAACATACGCTCTTGACTCTCACTGAGTAGTATTTCAAAGGGCGACATATTGGGCTGACGTGTAGGTACTTTGTCTAAATATACGTTCATGCCATGCTTGCCTTTAGCACTCATTTCGCTCGTAGAGCATATAATACCTGCGGCTCCCATATCTTGCATGCCAATCACCGCATCGGTTTGAAGCAACTCTAATGTTGCCTCGAGTAAAAGTTTCTCTTGAAACGGGTCGCCCACTTGCACAGACGGCAGGTCCTCGGCAGAGTTTTCGGTGATTTCCTCGCTCGCAAATGTTGCCCCATGTATGCCGTCCTTACCCGTCGCCGACCCTACTATATATACGTTGTTGCCGACTCCGTAGCTTGTTGCGCTTACTGTCGTTCCTACTTTTGCAATACCTATGCTCATAGCGTTTACCAACGGATTGGTCAAATAGCAATCTTCAAAAAATAATTCTCCAGCTACGGTAGGCACGCCAAATGCGTTGCCATAATCACCAATACCACGTACTACACCTTGCAACAAATGCCGCGTTTTGGGGTTTTCAATGTTACCAAACCGAAGTGAGTTTAGGCTTGCTATCGGCCGAGCTCCCATCGTGAATATATCTCTATTAATGCCACCAACACCGGTAGCAGCTCCTTGGTAGGGCTCAATAGCCGAAGGGTGATTGTGGCTTTCTATTTTGAATGCACAGGCCAATCCGTCGCCTATGTCAATAAGTCCAGCATTTTCCTCACCCGCTTTTGCAAGTAGATGTTCCCCCTCTCGGGGTAAAGTTTTGAGCCAGGTTATACTGTTCTTGTAGGAGCAATGTTCGCTCCACATTACGCTATAGATGCTTAGCTCTGTGTAGTTCGGTGTTCGCCCCAAATACATCTTTATTTTGTCAAATTCTTCGGGCAACAATCCTAGTTCTTTTGCAGTATCAAGGGTTACTTGGGGTTCCATTATTTTTTTAATTTAATTATTTAAAGAAGTAGGTCGTAGGCATATTAGAAGTAAGTTGCCGTTTGCAAAGATACGTTTGTCGGTTAATTTAAACCAATAGTGATGCTAAAATCGAATAGGCGAATAACTCAAATCGAGCAGGCGTTTTGTATGGCAGGCAGTTGCTCGTTTAAGCTAGTGTAATTATTTATAAAAATAAAGACACCAAGTTTTGTAATCATATTATTTTTTGTCGTAGTTGTACTTCTACTTCTATCAGCTATAATCTAATACTAGGCCATGTGCAGCGATAGTGGTACGGTTTTATTTGAAAAAAATAATTGTGTTTTATAAAAATTAAAATTAATTCAATGTAGGCAAATACAGCATTTCAAAAGTTGGAATCGTAACATCAAATTTAGTATTGAAAGTAAGATTAACAAACTCATAATACCCGCCCATAGTACCACGTGGCGTTTCTAAGTGGCAACCTGACATGTATTGAAATGCCTCTGCACTTTCTATTTTTGGTTGTAATCCAATGACCCCCTCGCCTGCAACAGTTTTTTGCCCACCCCATCCGTTAGTGATTAGCCACTGCCTATTTAATAGTTGCACGGGGTGAGACGAGCGATTGTATATAGTGATTCGATAGGCAAATAGGTATTGATTGCTTACAGGCATGCTTTGGTCGCTTTGGTAAGCCACTTCTACTTTTACTTCTATCTCGTTGGTTGTCAATTTATAACTTGTTTGCATGGCCTTGTGGAGTTATTTTATTATTTTTTAATTGTGATATTTGCAGGTTTGATGTAATTGGGTTCTAGATAAGCAAGATTGTCAAATAGCTGGTTATCGAATTGCTTCATGGCAAGTAGGGCTATGCTTTCGGCAGAAGGGGCTATGTGTTGAATAGTCGTTGCATTAGGCAAAAATGGAAGAAATAATGCACTCGCTACCCCTACAAATATATTATTTTTATCAGCGAATTGTTCAACATTATTTTTATTAATTTCAAAAAAACAACTCGGTGCATTGCTGTGTTTCAAGTAGCAATTGTTGTGTCGAGCGTCGAGCAGGGCAATAGTATTCGCTATGTCAGTAGCTGCTTGGTATTGCATAGCGGCTAACGTATCGATGCTTATAATTGGAATAGCGAGGCTGTACGCGAATGCTTTGGCCG
>JAYVJZ010000189.1:0-6228 GCA_043768865.1 Sphingobacteriales bacterium | reverse complement strand
TTCAGGTGCAATATTATAAGCGGCAATCATTGTATCAAACACACTACCGGCTAGGGTTATACCATAATTTTTCAATACCAACAAATCATATTTTATATTTTGTCCAATCCATGTTAATTCTATATTTTGAAACCATATATTGAATTTATTTAACAATGCTAATGCTTCAGTTTTGTCAGCAGGGCATGGCACATAATACGCCTCGTGAGCAACTATAGCAAAGCTAAGCCCGACCAATTCGCATTGATTCGCATCGATGCCTGTGGTTTCTGTATCAAAGCAAATTATATTATTATTGGTAATAAAATCACTAATTTTAGTAAACATAGTTTCAAATGCTATGTCGTCGTTTATTAGTTCGTATGTGTGCTCTACTTCATGTATTTTTTTAGTAATATAAATAGGTTCATCGAATAGTGTAGCTTGTTTAATTGTTGGCAAATGGTTATTAAATAAATCGATGACCTGCGGTGTCGGATTTGGGTTGGTTACACCTAAGAAGCGTTTTGCTAATGTTTTTAATTCAAGATCAGCAAATAAGGCAGTTGCGGTTTCTAAGTTTGGTTTTGCCATTTGCAAGCTCTCGCTCGTCCACTGCACGGGGGCATTTAGGAGTATAGTGGCTAATTTTTTTGACAAAAATGCTTGGTCTTTGAACTGTTCAAAATTTTCTTTTTGTTTCCCTTTTAATTTCTCTATATTATTATATATCTCTTCCATCGATCCATATTCTTTGATCAATTTGGTGGCAGTTTTTTCGCCTACTCCGGGCACTCCAGGTATGTTATCAACCGCATCTCCCATCAATCCCAATAGGTCGATTAGTTGATTCACATTTACAATATCCCATTTAGCACATACCGCATCTACACCTAATACCTCGTGTGGATTTTTGCCAACAGTGGGTTTATACATAAATATTGTATCGCTCACTAGCTGTCCAAAATCTTTGTCGGGAGTAACCATATACACGTCAAACTCCCTAGGGTCAGCACTTTTGGCTATTGTGCCAATGACGTCGTCTGCTTCATATCCGTCGCATTCTATTATTGGTATATTCAACGATTGCAATAATTGTTTTATCAAGGGAGTGCTCCATATAATGGCTTCGGGGGTTTCGCTGCGGTTGGCTTTGTATGCTGTGTACTCTATGTGCCGCTCTGTGGGGGCTTGTGTGTCGAATACTACAGCTAAGTGGGTAGGTTTTTCGCGGTTGATAATATCATAAACGGAGTTCAAAAATCCTGTTATTGCACTAGTGTTTTGCCCTTTGCTGTTGATGAGTGGGTTATTAATAAATGCAAAATATCCTCTAAATATCAAAGCGAAGGCATCAAATAAAAATAGTTTTTTTTTCATAGGTCTTTTTCTAATTATTTTTTTCTCCTAAACGTTGCAACGACAGCAAACTGCGGTTCATTTCCTCTTCAGCTATTTTGTTCAAAGCGTTGTACATATAACGTACATAAGGGTTCCATCGACTGTACATCGTCTGCGTCCAGTGTACGTTCGTTGCCTTGTTCATGCGTGTGAGTTGTATGTGGCCAACTATATTTTTTATATCACCTATTTCTAAATAATATTTTATTTGGAGGCTATCGGCATACTCTATACGCAACTTGCCGCTACTATAATTGTTGCTCGTCCAATTTCGCTCTGCTCCTTTGCCATGTAGGCTTCCGATGTATCTGTAGTTCAAGCTACTGTCGTTCATTTTATTCCATTCGTGCCAAAGTTCCCAATTATGCAGATTGTCGATTAGGTTAATCAACGCAGTGTCAGTAGATGATATTAAGCGGTTAGCGGTTGCGGTTTGTGTTCTATCTATAAAAAATCCTCCACTCACTGTTAGAAGCATTATTATACCCAACAAGCCACCAACAATTTTTGCTATTTTCATGGTATCGTTCGTTAGTGGCTGTTATAATTAATTAGTTTTATAATTGAAATACAAAAGTCAATGTGTTATTCTCCCATCAATTCTTCAATACTCAACTCTACTATAGTTCCGTATTTTTCTAATTCTCCAAAATTTATTTTATCCATAGCACCGAGCACAGTATATTGATATGGCTTAACGGCTACGTGTGTTTTATGAAATTCTTTTATAGAATCAAATGTCAAGGCGTCTAAGTTTTGATACACAGTTTGACGTGCATCGTTGTTTTGATTACGCAGTTGAGCACTTCTGTTATAAATAAAAATAGCAAATCCTCGTATGCGTTCGCTTTCTATTTTGTTGCGTAAAGCACTTTTAGCTTGGTTAAAACTTCCCTCTGAGTAGGGGAGTTCGGTAAGCAATTCGTTCATTGCAATTATAGCTTCGGGCATCTTGTCGGCTTGTGTGCCAACGTACGCACTCATGCTATATCGCTCACCCGTGCGTTGTGGTGTTTGGAATTGTGCATTTGTAGAGTAGGCTAGGGCCTTACTCTCTCGTATGGTTTGAAACACTAACGAAGACATATTACCCCCGAAATATTGATTGAATAAAGTGGTAAGTGGTACGTCATCATTGTTGATTTTAGTATCGTTGCGTACCCAACCTATCTCTACTTGCACGGCATCGAAGTAGGTTACATATACGGTTTTGGTATTGGTCTCTAGTTGTACAAATTTATGCTCCTCGGGTACAATTAATTTCTTAGTTGTCGATTTGTGAAGTTTATTTATCGTAGATTCAACAGCTGATAGCTCCCGTGGGCCGTAGTATAAAATATGGTGTGGGTAGCTAGATAGGTTGTGCAACAATTCAATTAAATCTTTTGATATCAGTGCTTTCAGCTCTTTTGTGTTCAAATCATAACTGTTGATGTTGTCCGGTCCGTAGGCTGCATACGTTTTTTGTAAATATTGTATATACCCTTTGTTTGTTTTCAAATCGTCCCGTTCTTTTATCATTCTGTTCACTAAATCGCTCAATGCTTTGTCATCGGTTTTGCAATTATTCATTAAATTTTCAATCCAATTCATAATGTTTTCCATTTGATCATCAGCACCTGAAAATTGTATTCTTGTTATATCATTTTGGGTTTGAGTGTTGTATTCACCAGCTAAGTTATACAGCTCTCTGCTCGCTTGTTCGCTAGTCAAAGCTCCTGCCGGCAAGTATTCTAGCAACGACAATGCGATTGGCAAAAGTTTGTTATGTGCACTTCCGATTTTAAATTCATACGCTACAGTGAACAGTTCGTTGTCCGTATTTTTTATATAATGTAGCGTATCATTGTTTTGTGTTTTGATGTTTTTAATATCTTTTTTAAAATCTAAAAATACAGGTTGCAAGGCTTCTGGCGTATTGTTGATTACATTTTTCAAAAATTCACTTTGGTCGTTGCGGTTAATGGTAATAGGCGTAATAGTTGGTTTGTCCACTTTGGTTTTGTTAGGCTCCTCGCCTTTATTTTTATATACTACTACATAATCGTTGGTGATATAGTTATTCGCAAAATCTATAATATCTTGCTTTGTGATTTTTTTCATTTCTTCAAATCTATTCACATAGGCAGGCCACGACACGCCGTTAGTGAATGCATTCATAATCATAGCTGTGCGTTGTCCATTGCTTTCTAACCTTTTTACTTCAGATACTTTTAGGTTATTAATTACCGATTTGAGCATGGTCTCATCAAATTCTCCACGTTTTATTTTTGCTACTTCGTTTTGCATCAATGCCAAACAATCAGCCATTGTTTGCCCTTCTTTGGGCTCTGCGTTTAGCATAAACATACTATAATCTGCCATTTGCCATTGAAACGCCCCCGCATCAAGCACCAATTGCTTTTTATTAAGGTTGTTATCTATCAGGCCCGCTTTGCCGTTGTATAACATATATATAAACATAGCTGCCTTGTTGGCATCGGTAGAACCTGCCGCCGGAAATCGCCATCCTGCCACTACATTTTCTGCTTTTGGACCATACACATCTAAAAATTGTGGGGCATTGCGAGCGTCCTCATCATTAAAAACATAAGCCGCTACAGGCTTGGGTTGCATATATGCGAAAGCCTTGTCTATAGCAGCTATCGTTGCATCAGGGTCGAGGTCGCCAGTCATAATAATGGCCATATTATTCGGCACATAATTCGCATAAAAATATTTTTTTATCTCTGTGATAGAAGGTCGTTTCAAATGCTCTATCGTTCCAATAGTAGTCTGCTGTCCATAATTATGTTTTCTAAAAAGTGCATCTAGCAACACTTCGGTTTGCTTACGTCCATCGTTATCGAGCGAAATATTTTTTTCTTCATACACAGCTTCTAGTTCAGTATGAAATATCCTTATCTGTGGGTTGCGATAACGTTCTGCTTCTATTGTTAAAAAATTTTCTAATTGGTTGCTTGGTATGTCATTCACATAAACTGTTTTGTCAAATGAAGTAAATGCATTCGTTCCCTTTGCACCGATGTTTGCAAACATTTTGTCTATCTCATTTGGAATAGCAAACGTAGCTGCAACACCACTCACAGAGTCTATTTCGTGGTATATAGCCTTTCTTTCTTGCTCGTCATTCGATTTTCCGTACGCCTCATACAATGCCTCTATTTTGTCTAACAACGGTTTTTCTTTTGCATAATCTTTAGTTCCAAATTTATCAGTACCCTTGAAAAGCATGTGTTCTAAATAATGGGCTAACCCAGTATGCGAAGCAGGATCATTCTTACTACCCGCTTTTACTGCTACGTTTACGTTGATGCGGGGTTCTGTTTTGTTCACACTCAAAAAAACAGTAAGACCATTGTCAAGCACATACATCCTCGCTTGTGTAGGGTCGTTAGGCACCGATTGATATGTATATTTTTTCGCTAATTGTGATTTTTGCAAATCGTTTGGATTTTTGTCTTGTGCTGAGGTAGCAACTGTTGTAAACATAAGTGACAGTAAGGTTAATTTGAAAAAATAAGAGTTCATTTGAAACTTAATTTATATAATTGTTAATGATGTAAAAATACATTTTTTTTACTACTTTTTTTTGTTTTTTATGCCATTTGTTTCAACTAAAACGACGGCTTTTTTGTTGATTAACAATTATAAATTATATACTTGTGTTTGTGTAAAATATACTGCGGTAGCCACTTGTGATACAGATTATATTTTCTAACCTTACTTGTTTATGCTATTAAGTAGGATAGTTTAATAAGAAAGTTTTACGAATTTTTTAAAAAATCAAATATCACAAAATAGTCTGTGATATTTGATAACCCAATCAATAGGTAACCGATTATAGCAACCCATTTTTTTCAAAAAACTAGGCCTTATTTACTATTTTTTGTTGGTTTTGTCTATGTTCTCATTATCTGCAAACTTAAAATTGATAGGTAAACTGTATTGTGTACTCACTTTTTTACCGTTTTGCATACCTGCATTCCACTTAGGCATCAAACTCAATACTCGAATCGCCTCTTGTCTCAACGAACTATCGGGCACTCCAATAGCTCTTGCATTGCAAACACTACCGTCGCTACATACTATGAATTGTACAATTACTTTCCCCTCAATCGCATTGTCTATTGCTGTTCGAGGGTAGATAATAGTACCATTTATGAACTTATACATCGCCGCCATTCCACCAGGATACTCCGGCATTTGCTCAATAATAGTATATATAGTATCACTTTTAATCTTCCTTTCCAGCACTTGTGCCTCAGCCGTAGTTGTTGTGACAATCAATAATAATAAAAGGAACGACTTCATTTTTCTGTAATTTTACGTTAATATAATGTTGATTGCTTCGTCCAAAGCAGCTTGCAGTCCTGCTATCGATGTGCCAGCAGCAGACGCATAAAAAGCCTGTCCGCCCCCGCCACCCAGTATATTATGGCTCACTTGTTTGACTAATAGACCGGCGTTTAGGTTTTTATTTTTAATTAAATCATCGCTCAATGCAATAAAAATCATAGGTTTATTTTCAACTACTGCACCTATAATTATAGCCGTGTTTACGTTTTCATTTTTCAATTGAAAACATAACGTTTTAATAGCCTCAATGCTTGTTATATCAATAGTTTCGGTGATTATAACAACAGAATTCGCTACTGATTTTTTGGTTAATAAAACGGATTTCACTAGTGCTACTTTTTCAAACATCAACAGTTCGATTTGCTTTTTCAAATTTGCTTGTTCTAGCAACAACACCTCTAAAGTTTTTAAAATATCCTTGGTTTTAAGTAAATTTTTAGCACTTGAAAGCACCGTGCATTGTTCATTTACATAAGCCTCAGCCCGCTG
>JAYVJZ010000188.1:0-5903 GCA_043768865.1 Sphingobacteriales bacterium | reverse complement strand
AACCCTAAGATGGCAAAGCGAGCAGGCCTGTTGCATGATATAGGCAAGGTGCCCGATCAAGAGAGCGAATTGAGCCACGCTTTGTTAGGAATGAAATTATGTGAAGAATACAAAGAGCACGCATCAATATGCAATGCTGTAGGTGCGCATCATGATGAAGTAGAAATGACTTTTATCATATCGCCGATAGTGCAAGCGTGCGATTCTATAAGTGGGTCACGACCGGGAGCGAGACGTGAGATTTTAGAAAGTTATTTGAAGCGCATTAAGGATTTAGAAAATCTTGCAATAGGGTTTGAAGGTGTAGATAAAGCGTTTGCGATACAGGCAGGGCGAGAATTAAGAGTGATAGTAGAAGCGGAGAAAGTAACTGACAAACAATCGGAGGAAATGAGTTTTCAAATAGCTGATAAAATAATGAAAGAAATGACCTACCCCGGACAAATAAGAGTAACTGTTATTCGTGAAAAAAGAACCATAAACATAGCTAGATAAACCTCTAAATTGGTATTATTTATTAAAAAAATATTATTTGCACTCCTACCTACGCACTACTATCTTTTAGCTGTTAGTTTTGTGTTTATAAGAGTAACTAAATGGGGTTTTTACAAATCAACTTACCCCGAATTGTTTTATTTAAAACATATAATTAAACAAGGAGATACAGTTATCGACATAGGGGCTAACCTTGGATATTATGCCACAAAAATGGCTGAATTAGTAGGCAAAACCGGAAAAGTATTACTTGTTGAACCGATGCCACATTTTCAAAAAATCGCTTTGTTAAACACAAAAAAATATGCTGCTACTTGCGAATTAATACCCTATGCATTGGGAAGTGAAGAGGGTATAATTGGATTTGAAAACCCTCTCAAAACAGGCAGTTGGCATCATGGAAGAACTAAAATTGCAAGCACATCGAAGGCCGATATCGAAGTACAAATAAAAAAAGCGGATTCTGTTTTTAAAAATATAACCACTACGATTAATTTTGTGAAATGTGATGTGGAGGGGCACGAAATACAGTTGCTACTAGCTATGATAGAAACGATTAAAAAGCACAAACCTATACTACAAATCGAAATAGAAAATGTCAATAAAGAGTATCTTTATGATTGGTTTAAATCGATTGGATATGCCTGCTATGTGCTATTCAATTTTCAATTAAAAAGAATTACTAAAAATGAATTGATTGCGAGCGAAAAACAAGATTTTTATTTCCTATTTGAATTAAACTAAATCAACATGAAAATTGAAATAAACCCAACGTGGACGTTGTTTTTGGACAGAGACGGTGTCATCAACAAAGATATCGAAGGGAGTTATGTGCTAAGCGTTGATCAGTTTGAATTTTTACCTAACGTCCTGCCTGCTTTTGCTAAATTTAATGACTTATTCATGCAGGTAATAGTGGTAACAAATCAACGATGTATCGGTCGTGGATTGCTCAAAGAAGAAGAGCTAGAAGCAATACATGAGCACATGCTGCGAGCAATAATCAAAGCAGGAGGAAAAATAGATAAGATATATTACGCGCCTGTCGATGATATCGCCCACAACCTAAGAAAACCCAATATTGGGATGGCACTGCAAGCACAACTAGATTACCCAAATATTGATTTGACAAAAAGCATTATGATTGGTAATAGTATAAGTGATATGCAATTTGGAAAAAAAACTGGGATGACAACAATATATATTACAAAAAAAATATACGACCCCCACGAAAAAGTTTATATCGATTATGAGGTGACTAATTTAGAAGAAGCGGTTGAATTAATGACTACTATAAATGACAAAACACTCGAAAATTAGGTGTAATTTGCAGAAGTAAATAACGCATGACTCATGGTAACAAATCTCGAGCTTACAAGCATTAAAAACGAACTACAAGGCGAGTGGGGAGCATTTGAACAAAGTGATTTTGAGGCTTTTAGGCTCGCCTTAATTGACAGGGTTTATTATTGTTTTAACAATGACATGAAGCATTTGATGAGTTTGTTGTATCGAGTAGATGTAGCTGAAAAAGATGTAAAGATGATATTAGCCAACAAAGAAAAATTAAACGTAAATGCGGCTCAGATTGCGGATTTGATTATATTCCGTAGCCTTCAAAAAAAGAATTTTAAAAGCGATACTAATTGGCAAGAATGTTAAAAATTTATATTGCTAAAAAGATAAAAATAGTTTGCCTACTAGTAACTATGACTTCGATAATGTTCGATGCAGGCGCTCAAAAATTGACACTAAAAAGAAATTTAGGTTCTACCCTAATGGGGTCAGTGCGTACCGAAGTATTCAGCCCTAACAATAGGCAAATAGCGGCTGCATATAGCGATGGTACAGTGCGTGTTTGGGATATAGAAAATACATTAATAAATAGGGAATTTATAAGCAAAACCAATACGATTTCTAAAATATCGTACAGCCCTAACTCCGAGTTGATTGCTATATCAAACGACGAAGGGGAGATTATGGTTTATAACATTGAAAATCAAAAAATAATAGCTTCCTATCGGCTACCTATCGGTTATGATGTTGATCCAAATATACATTCTTTTGTGCTTTTTTTAGATAATGAAACGTTGCTATACGGTGGGCTGAGCAATAAAATATACAAGGCTTCAATTACGGAAAATAACAGCTCTAAAATTATATATAAAGATGAAGGAGATATCAGCTACGGCAGACTATCGAATGACAAGAAAACAATAGCTATCGGGGTAGGGAAATCTATTAAAATAATCGATATAGCAACGGGTGAATTAATTACTACTTACTTTGGTATTGAAAACAATGTACATTTTTTACAGTATTCAGGCAACAGCGAGACGCTATTGTACTGGTGTGTAGGGGGCGAAATCGGATTTGTTGATATCAAAAAAAATAAACTTCGTAAGCCTTTGCCCGACATAGGCGATGGACATCCTATTGACTTCATCTCTTACTCTACCAACCTTCAATACCTTACAATAACATATTTAGACAACCCTAAAACGCACGTGATTTGGAACATGAACACACGAACTAAAGAAAGTATTTTGCATACCGAACAGCTCGTCGATTGCAATGAGAAGATAGATTTTACACTTCCATTAACAGCCACTTCTGACAACAACATTATCCAAATATGGCAATTAAAACTACCTATTATCGATACCTTAAAAAATATCAAAACGAACCTTACAACAACGAACATCGCATTAAATTTTACTAAAAAGAACGAAGCTATTGAAGCACCAAAAATGGATACCACCACGTTAAAATCTGTTGCTATTATTCAACCAAACAAAGTGATAGCAGACAAAAACAATATTCCGCTCCGAGTGAATAATAGAGAGATTATCAACAACAGAACACCGCAAAAAATAAAATCCAAAAAAATAGAAATTACCGTTTGGGACGATGGCGTAATAGATGGCGATGTGATATCGCTCAACTTCAATGGCACGTGGATACTATTAGATTATGAACTATTGAAAGACAAAAAAACCATACAAGTTGATGTATCTATTACCGAAAATAATTATTTATTAATGTACGCTGTAAATGAAGGCAAAAACCCACCTAACACTGCTGTGGTAACTATATTTGACGGCAAAACAGAGCGTTCTTACAACCTCCGTTCCAATAATAAAACCTGCGATTCTATCAACTTAATTTATACGCCGTAGGGTAAAAAAAAACTAAAACTAGCACACTTCAAAGTGGTACTTAAATCAAAATTACTCATGTTTTTTTTGTAAATTCGCAAGTATGAATGATGTAATAAATTCGATAATCAACAAATCGATAGCCGTTAAAACAGCTATGGTTGCCGATCCATATTATGCCACTACAATTGCGAACATTGTAGCTGTAATGGTGCACGCATTTACTAACGAAAATAAAGTTTTGTTCTGTGGCAACGGTGGTAGTGCGGCCGATGCGCAGCATTTAGCGGCAGAGTTTAGTGGGCGATTTTATACCGATAGGCCCGCACTATATGCTGAAGCCCTTCACTGCAACACCTCCTACATAACCGCTGTGGGCAACGATTATAGCTTTGATGTCATCTATTCGCGTATGTTGCAGGGTATGGGCAAACAAGGCGATGTATTGGTCGGTATATCCACATCTGGCAACAGCAAAAACATAGTAAATGCAATGCAAACGGCTAAAGACAAAAAAATGATTACTATCGGCATGACAGGCGCTAGTGGCGGCAATATCAAGCCTTTTAGCGATTATTTACTCAACGTACCAAGCATCGATACCCCTCGGATACAAGAAAGCCATATACTGCTAGGGCACATTATTTGCCAACTTATAGAAGAGAAATTGTTTCCAATTAATTAATCAAAAATGATTACCATTCACCCCAAAGATACAAATATAGGCTACCTTCATGCTATGATGTTGAGTGCAATTGCACCTCGACCTATTGCATGGGTAAGCACGGTTGATGTCGATGGTATTGTCAATCTTTCACCTTACAGTTTTTTTAATGCATTTGGCAGCAACCCAACTCGATTGATTTTCTCCCCTGCACGTCGTGTGCGCAATAACACTATCAAGCATACGCTTGTGAACTGTAAATCAACGAATGAATGTGTGATAAATGTGGTTACGTATGAGTTGGTACAACAAGCGTCGCTGAGCAGCGTGGAGTATGATGAGGGTGTTGATGAATTTGTAAAAGCTGGCTTAACCCCCAAGGATAGCTTGCTTGTTAAAGCTCCACGAGTGAGTGAATCGCCCGTTCAGATGGAATGCAAAGTAATAGATATTATAGAAACTGGGCAGGACGGAGGCGCAGGCAATCTTGTGATTTGTGAAATATTGTGTATGCACATCAATGAAAATATCCTTGATGACGACCAAAAAATCGACCCAAACAAAATAGATGTAGTGGGTAGAATGGGTGGTGATTATTATGTTAGGGCTAGCGGTAGTGCGTTGTTTAAATTAGACAAACCTAACGAAAAAATAAGTATCGGGTTCGATGGCTTGCCACACGCATTACAAACAAGTACAATCCTTACTGGGAGTGAATTAGCGATGCTAGCAAGTGTGCATCAGATACCACAATTAGTATCTTCGTTTCGTTATCAATCATTGAATATTCAACATATTGCAATAAAGAAATTATTAGAAACTAATGACATAAATGCAGCGTGGCAAGCTGCACTTGTGCCTAATACTATTGCTTAAATCATGGAGTGGTACGAAGTAATATTGTTGCCACTATATATGATTGCATTCGTGATAGCTGGATTTTATTTTAGAGATAAAATATATGCAAATAACGACCCTACTAAACGTTTTTTTATTCCAGGTTTATGTTTAAAAATGCTTGGTAGCATTGCGTATGCACTTATTTATATTTATTATTATCAAGGAAACGGAGATACGTTTGCCTACTTTCATTCTATTGAAAGAATACTAGAATCTTTTCATTTGAATGCCCTGATGCCGTTCAATATTATTAGTAATATTAATAATCTTAGCACAGAAGAAGCAAGTTTTTTAACTGAATATTTCTATATGGAAGAAACGTTCACTGTTGTACGATTAGGTGTTCCGCTGGCTATTTTTAGCTTTGGCTCATTTATGCTGCTAACATTATTGTTCAGTATAGCTTCATTTACGGGCAGCTGGGCGATGTATCGAACATTCTATAAAGCCAATCCTACTCACCCAAACGCAATGGGTGTGGCGTGTCTTATGTACCCTAGTGTTTTGTTTTTTGGTTCTGGGATACTCAAAGACACGGTAATGATATTTGCCGTTGGGTGGCTATTGTATGCTTGTTATCATTTGTTTATTTTACGGAAAAGAATACTCCTATCAATGTTGATTATACCCATTTGTATATCCTTAATTACAAGTATAAAAGTGTATATTTTATTGGGCTTTGCACC
>JAYVJZ010000187.1:0-35537 GCA_043768865.1 Sphingobacteriales bacterium | reverse complement strand
ATATTAATTCAAAAAATGTTCGAGGCATTGCAACATACCGTCGCTGCTGTGCCTATAGTGCAGGTTACAGACACATTGTTGCATCAAAATAGTACCGTTGAGAGGAGTGAGTATTACGTAGTACAAACCCCACAATGTTTTCATGCAAAAGAGTTGAAAGAGGTGCATCTATTGGCGGAAAAGGAGGGTAAATACTATACTGACGATGCTCAAATGCTCCGCAATGCAGGGTATCATGTTGCTCATATAGAGGGTGAAACTGGGAATATTAAAATTACATATAACGATGCTTTGATGCAACTGATAGTTACTGAAAAATAAGTCGTTATGACAAAGTATTTTATCTTATTAATTGTTTGTTATTCAACTACAACGCAATCACAGAGCAGGTTGGCACAGTACACAATGCAGTTGAACGGTACGTTTGGCTCACATGTTAGGAAGATTGGATTGTCAGCGGCTATTTTCAAAATATTCAATCATGTCCAACTACATGGAGGTTTTGAAGTCGATTATTATTTTAAAAATTTAGGTAAACAAAACAACTATACCGAAGCCAAAACCGCAATTGGCGGTGCTTTAGCGTGGGGTAGAAAAGATAATAAGGCTTATTTTTTTCAATATCAACAGAATGTAACTGCTTATAACAATCACTTGGGTTATACACATCATATCTATCACAATGTGGTTGGCACCTCACAGTACACGGGGGTTGTAACACTGGGCACTAAGCATTTGATGCTACTAGCTGAGAATGATATTTTTGGAGCTCCTATGCTTGATAGATTTAGAACGGGGGCTATTAAATTTATTTATAAAAATGATAAATTTCAATTCGGTAGTGCTTTGATCTGTTGGACGGGTGAGGTAGGCAGAAGGGTAAGTGATGTTAATTTTCCCTCTCGAAATGGATATAGAGATGTATCGAAAGTGCCACTAGGCATCACTTCGCATGGCATCTGCTTCGCTGATATTAGTTGGGTCGATGCTACTCAAAATGTTACACAGCTGAGTATCGGGATAGATGCAGATGAGATTCGAAATTTTTTTCAAAACAAATTAATGCATGATATGATGCTGTTGCCAGCTCGTTTTTCTAACAAAAGCAATTCGCATATACCGATGATAAGCACTGACGGAACCATGTTTTTGTATCAACCCAATCAACAAGTTCGACCTGTCAAAGCCTACTTACAGGCGGCTTTCAATCCATCTGTTTTTTATTAAAATAGGTATAGTTGATTTTTCTATACCCTAGTGTATAGTCTGCTATTGTTCATGTTCAGTTTTTTTTTATAACTTTACATGGTAAATTATTAGTATAAATTATCGTTTTGATGGTATAATCTTTAGTTATGCTTTGTGCGTTGGTAATGCGATTAGTTATTTTATTCTTGACCTATTTTTAATCGCTGTTGACAGTCATTTGCTTAGGCTCTTTTTTTTCGTATATTCACTTTACCTATTTTTAAGTTCGGTTTTTTTTATTTTATTACCATGAAAATTATGAGCCAGCTTGGTTTTTTTGATTAACCAGTAGTAAATAAAATTTATTGTCGGACAACAGTGATTGCAAATATTGTTACATTGTGGTAATTGTAACATATTCAAGTTTGAAAAAAATGATGTATTATACAATACATCAAAGCCCTACCACACCTGAGATAGCTCACTTTGAGGTACTTTTTTATCTTAAAAAAAGTTTATTAAAGTTTAACTTTCACTTGTATTTCTTCAAATCCTTCAATAGTATCTCCTATCGCAACGTCATTAAAGTTTTTGATATTCAGTCCACATTCCGTTTGTACGTTTACTTCTTTGACGTCGTCTTTGAAACGCTTGAGTGACGCTAACTCGCCGGTGTGTAATACTATACCGTCTCGCACTACACGCACACGGGTGTTGCGGGCTACCTTGCCTTCTTGTACATAACATCCTGCTATAGTACCCACTTTAGGAATTTTAAACACTTCTCGTACTTCTATTTGGCACACTATTTTCTCTTCTATTTTCGGCTCCATGAGGCCTTCCATAGCTGATTTTACGTCTTCTATTGCGTCATATATAATTCCATATGAGCGTATTTCTATGGCTTCTTTTTCAGCGGTTTTGCGAGCTTGTATCGATGGGCGAACGTTGAATCCTATTATGATTGCATCGGAGGCAGTGGCTAGCATAACGTCGGTTTCTGATATCTGTCCTACGGCTTTGTTGATAACAATTATCTGTATGCTTTCTGTTGAAAGTCGGATGAGGGAGTCGCTCAAGGCTTCTACCGATCCGTCCACGTCTCCTTTTACTATCAATCGTAATTCTTTGAAATTGCCAAGAGCCAATCGGCGACCTATTTCCTCGAGTGTGATATGTTTTTGGGCTCTCAATCCTTGTTCTCGTTGTAATTGTTGTCGTTTGGTAGCTACTTCTTTTGCCTCCGATTCGTTCACATATACTTTGAATTTGTCTCCCGCTTGTGGTGCCCCCATCAAGCCTAAAACCATCACAGGGGTAGAAGGCCCTGCCGTATCTACTCGTGTGCCTCGCTCGTTGCTCATTGCTTTCACACGGCCAAAGAACGATCCGGCTACCATCATATCACCTTGTTTGAGCGTACCCGTTTGTACCATGATATTCGCTACGTAACCTCGACCTTTGTCTAGTGATGCTTCAATGACACTCCCGATTGCTGGACGCTCAGGGTTGGCTTTGAGTTCTAACAATTCTGCTTCTAATAATATTTTTTCTAGTAATTTATCTATATTCAATCCCTTTTTTGCTGAGATGTCTTGTGATTGTATTTTGCCACCCCAATCTTCTACTAATAGGTTCATACTAGCAAGTTGTTCTTTTATTTTTTCGGGGTTGGCACCGTCTTTATCTATTTTGTTTATAGCAAAAATAATCGGCACACTAGCGGCTTGAGCGTGGCTGATGGCTTCTTTGGTCTGTGGCATGATGGCATCGTCTGCCGACACTACTATGACTGCGATGTCGGTGAGCTTGGCACCCCTTGCCCGCATGGCCGTAAAGGCCTCGTGACCTGGCGTGTCTAAAAATGTAATTTGCTTGCCGGTAGGAAGGGTAACTTCGTATGCTCCAATATGCTGAGTGATACCGCCCATTTCGCCAGCCACTACATTTGCAGAGCGTATAAAATCGAGTAGGGAGGTTTTACCATGATCTACGTGCCCCATTATAGTTACAATCGGTGCACGGTCTTTCAGGGTTTCTACTGTATCCCACTCTACGTCTTCAGCTTCTCTGTCTTCTTGTTCTTCTAACGATATAAATTTTACTTCAAATCCAAATTCGCTTGAAACTAATTCAATTATCTCAGCATCTATGCGTTGATTAATAGAAACTATGACGCCTAGTTTGAAGCATGATGTTATAATGGCTGTGGGTTGCACGTCCATTATACTTGCTAATTCGCTAACGGTAATAAATTCAGTAAGCTCTATTACGTTTGTTATTTCGTCCTCGTTTTCGTCTTGCCCGCTTTGTTTTGATTTTGGTCTGTATTTTGTTTTACCTCCCAATGAACCCCCTGCCAATTTGGCCATGGTTTCACGTATTTTATTTTGGATTTCTTCTTCGCTTATTACTTCGTTGTTTTGTGGGCGTGTGGCACCTCTATTTCCAGTTGGACGGTTGCCTCCTCCACCGCTGCGGTTGCCTCCGCCGCCTCCACCTCGGTAGTTGCTTGCACCTCCTCCGCCTCCTCCTCCGGGTCGGTTGTTGCCTCCGCCAACAGCAGGTCGGTTGTTATTATTATAATTACCTTGTCCCGCAGGTCGGTTGTAGCCTGTGTTTGTGCCCGGTTGGCTAACAAATGCACGGGGTTGGTTAGCAGTATCTGGCCTTCTAAATTCTTCTTTGTTGATTTGTTTTTTAGTTTCAGCAGCTATATCTACCCGCTTAGTGTCTTTTACTATTCGCTTCCGACCGCCTTGGCTGTTATTGGCGTTGTTGGACTCATTGAATTTTGATAAATCGATCTTTTCGCCAGTAGAGGTTACACCAGCTAATATAACACTTTTGCGCTCTATTAATTCTGCTTGTTGAGGCAATTCTTTTTCTTTTATAATCGTAGGTGTAGGAGCTACTGTTTTAGTTGGTTGAGGGTCAGGAGCAACTGCTTCGGGTTTTTTCAACACTACGGGAGTTGTTTTTATCAAAGGGGCATCTACTTTTTTCTTACCACCTGTAGCTACACTTTTAGTCTTCTTTTTGTCAGCATCGAGGTCTATTTTATCAACAACTGTTGGACCGTCTAATGATACTTTTTTATTTTCAATTTTTTCAGTTTTTTTCTCTAATATAGCCGTATCAAGTTTGGGTTCTGAAATTATTTTTTTTGCAGTTGATTTTTTAGCAGGTTCTTCGGTAGCCGTGGTCATATCAGCCGTGGCAATCTCTTCTTTTACTTTTTTATTGACGCTACTAGTATCAATAGTAGCTACTTTTATAACAGCTTCAGGAGTTTGAATAGGTGGTTTTGTGGCTGCTTCATTGGGAGTACTAGTTGCTAACGATGCAGCTGGAGTGTCCTCTTGAGTAGGCTCTGCTGTGGGCTGTTTTATATCTAACTTAGGAGATGCAATAGGAAAATCAATTTCATTATCATGCTTTCTAGAATGTGATAATACAACTTTGTCAGCCTCCTGTTTTTGTGCACGGTCTTTCTGAAACTCCGGTTCCGCGTACAATATAGCAGCTAACTCAGGGGTTATTTTTACGTTTAGTTTGTTTTCAACTTCTAAATGGCCTTTTTGGTGTAGCTTTTCAACTAGGACGTGAAACCCAACATTGAATTCTTTTGCAATTTTTTGAAGTTGTATTAATTTTTGTTCGGACATTCCAGTTGGTTGATTGATATAATAGTTGATTGATGATAATAAAAAGCTAACCTAGTAAGTCAATGCTGTTTTCTAGGTGTTTCTTAGGATTAACTTTTAGCAAATTCATCGGTGATTATTTTTATTACCTCTGCCACAGTTTCTTCTTCTAGATCAGCTCGACGCGATAGTTCTTCTACCGATAAGTTCATTACCGAACGCCCCGTGTCGCAGCCTATTCGTTTCAATTCATCGATTATCCATTGATCGATTTCGTCGTTGAATTCATCTATTTCAATATCAAAATCTTCGTCTTCATTTTGTATGGTATCTCTAAAAACATTTATTTGATAACCTACTAAACGCCCAGCTAGCTTTATGTTGAGGCCGCCTTTGCCAATAGCGAGCGACACCTGATCGGGCTTCAACATCACTACCGCTTCTTTTTTGTCTTCGTCAATCTCAATTGAAGTAAGCGTAGCAGGAGCTAACGCACGCTGTATCAGCAATTTCAAATTACTCGAATAATTTATAATATCGATATTTTCGTTTTTCAATTCACGTACTATACCGTGTATGCGTGAACCCTTCATGCCCACACAAGCCCCCACAGGGTCGATACGCTCGTCGTAGCTTTCTACTGCTACTTTGGCACGCTCGCCAGGCTCACGAACTATTTTTTTGATAGTGATTAAGCCATCAAATATCTCCGGCACTTCGCTTTCTAACAGCTTTTCTAAAAACAACGGTTCCGTCCTTGAGATTATAATATTTGGATTGCTGCCTCGCATATCTATCTTCTTCACTATTGCTTTTATAGAATCTCCTTTGCGATAAAAATCCGTAGGTATTTGTTCATTTTTGGGCAACACAAGTTCGTTGCCATCGCTATCCACGCATAATATCTCTTTTTTCCATATTTGATATACTTCGGCATTCACTATATCGCCGATGCGTGCTTCATATTCTTTAGTTAATTCTTCACGCTCTAAATCACCAATGCGAGCCACCAAAGCTTGGCGAAACGTCAATATATGACGGCGGCTGAAGGCATCAATCTCTACTGCTTCTATCAGGTCGTCATCTACCTCTAGGTCTTCGTCTATTAGCTTTGCATCGTTGAGTTCTACCTGAGTATGCTTGTCTTCCAACGCACCATTGGCAACTATTATTCGATTGCGATATACCTCTAAGTCCCCTTTTTCCGTATTTACAATTACGTCAAAGCCCTCTTCACTACCATATTTTTTCCTGATAATGGTTCTAATCACGTCCTCCAATACCTTCATCAAAGTAGAACGGTCGATGTTTTTCATTTCTTTGAACTCTGATAACGAGTCAACTAATTCTAAGCTATTCATGGTTTCAAATATTTAATAAAAATGAATTTGTTATGTTAAAAATTAATAATTCGTTTTGCTGATTTTATTTCAAGTAAAGTTAAT
Source organism: Sphingobacteriales bacterium (assembly GCA_043768865.1). Taxonomy (GTDB): domain Bacteria; phylum Bacteroidota; class Bacteroidia; order Chitinophagales; family JAYVJZ01; genus JAYVJZ01. Next base: position 29,257 of record JAYVJZ010000187.1, on the reverse strand, counting down.
GCTATTTCACCTTCTTCAACCCAATTATTTTTAACTTGTTTTTCTTTAGTAATAGTTACAACGCCTGCATCACATTTTTTTATTTTACCTTCTATTGCCACACCTGCAAGGGTTACCGCTACTATGCGTTTGCCGATGTGTTTGGTATATTGTCTTTCTAATTTTATAGGATTATCCATACCTGCACTACTCACTTCGAGTATATATTTCTCCCCTAACCACTGTTTTTCATCTAATGTTTTTTCAATGTGGCGGCTTATCTTGGCACATTCATCGACAGTTACTACCGTGTCGCTATCTAAAAATACTTGCACTTTGTTGGCAGGTAGTATTTTTACATCTACTACATAATAATCCGTACCCTGAAGTTTTTCTTCAGTTAGCAATTTTATATTTTCTTTTATATCAATCAAAACAATTTCTATTATAGTATTAACTTTTTTATAAAAATCTAGTTACACAAGCCAAGGTACTGCCTAGGCAAAGCCGAGGTTTTAAAGTCTAAACAAAAACTACTAAAAAAGGCACTGCTAGTGCGTGCCTTACTTTACTTAGTTTATTCTTCGGCGAATATACAATATTATTTTTTAAAATTGTACTCTATATTGTATTGAAATATTGCTAGGTGCGTCCATCTTAGTAGGTCGTGAGGCAAACTCCTCGTTGTTTACATTATTAAAAACCATATTCAACGCATGGTGTGGCGATATTTTATATCCCACTCGGGCTAAAAATATATAATTACCTTTTGAGTTATCGGTGAGATAAGTATTCAAATTACTTAAAAAAAATAAAAAAGTAGGATCTACTTTTTCTACTCCCGAATAATAATTAACCGAACCTCCAAATGTTAATTTTTTATAACCAGATTCAATATCTATGCGGGCTATGTGCCTGTACCTATAAAGCATTATTTGAGATTTTATCTTTTCATTTTGTTTATCAAAAGCATACACCGCCGCGCGTATAAATTTTTGATAATCGTTTAACTCACTGCCGTTAGATAGATCAGCTGGAAACGCATACGTAAAACCACCTATGAGTAGCAATGGTATTTTATTAATATTGCCTTTGGCCTGTGTGCTAATATCAATACCTGCTATACGACTTTTTTCTAAGTTGGTGGAGCGAAACCCAAACCCACTAACGGTTCCGCCTTGATACGGCACTGTCCAATTGGAATTAAACGTAAATTCTGTCAAGCTCTTCGTTTCTGTTACGTACAATGCCACATCGATAAATCCTTTCCATTGATTTTTTGTAAAGCCTTTCTTGTAGGCTATTTCAGCGTTCCACCCACGTTCGGGTAAGAGTTTTTCGTTTGGAAAAATCTTCAAGCTGCCAACATTATCATAGACATACATTTCTGCTAATGAAGGCATTCTAAACCCTTGTCCAGCTGCTATTCTTATAAATGATTCGTGTCTCAAACGTATTGTTAAACCACCTTCAAACACAGGCGGAAGTGGGGTTGCGAGTGTATCGTTGGCTACTCCTTCTATGCGGCCACCAAGTGAAAAATTCAACCATTTATGTTTTCCACTCAACTGTGCAAATATAGCCGATTTGAAGCCTGAATGATTGCCCAGCGTCCCGTCCATTACTTTGAACCAATTAGCACTCCCACCCACTACGGTGCTTACTATTTTGTTTATATCTTTTGAATATTGATATTCATTTTGAAATATATACGCTTGATTGTTCATTTTGAATGAGGTAAAATCCAAAAAATTAGTCGAATACAACCTCCCTCTGTAGCTATGTCTGCCTCCATTTTTGGTATAATATGTAGCGTGTGGGTCTATGCTATACCAAAGGTAACGAAAGCGTCTGATCGAGGTAGAAGGGTTGTCAGCGTTGCCTCCATAAGGCAAATAACTAGGATATGCTGTGGTGCTAGCCCATAAAAAATACAACTGTGTTTTAATAATGTTAGCGTTTAAATTCAAGCCATACGTCAATCCTTTTATTTTCTTATTATGCACTCTTGTTTTCACATTGAATCGTCCAAAGTCGTTTAATTCTCCCTGCAAATGACTCTCTAATGTAGAGGCTGCGTATCCTATTACAAGGTCGATGTTGCCGATTTTTTGTTTGTGTAACCCCGTAAAATTTTTTGAAATAGGGGTTGTGTTCCACCATTTATTCAATTCGTTTTTTGGAGATAATATAGGGTTGAACGTTACAGAATACTTAGTCTCAGGTTGATTGGGCGTTGGCCATGCGGTTTTTATATTTACAACTCCATTCAACGCTGATGAGCCATACATAACTGACGCCGCACCCTTCAAAACTTCAATTTGTTCAGTATTTTCCATAGGCACAAATTCCCATTTCGTATCACCACGGTCGGCTGTCATCATTGGCAGGTCATCTACTATCAACTGCACGCGGCTGCCTGCTCCGTATGTAAAACCAGTGCCACCGCGCATGTTTACCTGTCCATCGAGCATATACACGCCGGCTACCTTAGTCAGTACATCGCTCACTTTTATTGGATTGCTATTACTAATAAGTGCATTGTTCAGCACCTCTACCGACTTTGATTCTTCGCTAACTTTACGGCCACTTCGGTTGCCACTTATAACTATTTCATCGAGCAACGAAGTTTGCGTTTTGAGATAAAACACAAGATTAGAAGTTGCTTTTGAAGTAAAATTTATTTTTTTTTCTACACTCTCATACCCTATAAAGCTGCTTTTTATATAATGTACTCCTTCGGTCAATTGCAATTCAAATGTACCTTCTGTATCTGTAAAAAGGGTAGGTATCCCATCGACGCTAACATTAGCCCCTATTATACTTTCAAAGGTTCGGCTATCTGCAACTGTGCCTTTTATGCGATAGGTAATTTGGCAATAGCTTTGTTGATTTACAAACAATAAACAGCCTATCAGTAGGATATAAAATTTGATATTCACTTTATTTTTAAAGTATATTTTTAGAGATAAAAACAGATGTGCGTAAATATAAACAAGAATTAATAAAACAAAAATATTTATGTCAATAATTCATTCGCTAGATGACGTATTTTCGCTAATCTACACCAAAAATTATTAATAAAATCTACTTTATAATTTAGGAATTTAAAATGAATAAAATCTACTTAATTTTATTGCTTCTAGGTTTGAATATTACAGTGTCAGCGCAACAGCAGCCGCTATCTTCACCCCAAGCACCCAAGCTTATTGTTGTGTTAGTGGTAGATCAGATGCGGTACGATTTTTTGTATCGATTTCAAAATAATTATGGTACGAAGGGATTGAATAAATTGATGAACGAAGGCGTCAATTGTACGAACACACATTACAATTATGCACCCACATACACAGGTCCCGGGCATTGTGCTATACTAAGTGGTGCCACCCCGATGTTCTCAGGCATAGCTGGCAACAATTGGTGGGATCGTGATTTGCAGAAAGAAGTTTATTGCACGTACGATTCAACGCAGACATCGGTTGGGACTACAAGTACTGCAGGCAAAATGTCGCCACATCGTATGCAATGCACTAATTTGGGCGATCAGATGAAAATAGCCTCTTGTCAGCAAGCCAAAGTGTTCGGTATTGCACTAAAAGATAGAGGGGCGATACTCACCGCAGGGCATAATCCCGATGGAGCTTATTGGTTCGACGGGCTTACAGGTAGGTGGATTACAAGTAGCTATTATCGGGCTGATTTGCCTAAATGGTTGATTGAATATAATGCAAAAAATAATCCTGCTAACTACTTGGAATCGGCCTGGAAACCAACGCTGCCCTTGAGTGGATTTCATACCTGCGTTAGTGATGCAGCATCGTATGAAGGGAAGTTTATAAGCGACACCACGAGTGCATTTCCGCATTATTTTGATGCTTCAAAAAAAATTAGTTATGACGTTATACGAGCCACCCCTTTTGGTAATACTATTACCAAAGAAATAGCTATTGAATTAATCAAAAATGAGCAGTTGGGTAAGGATTTAATTACCGATTTATTAACAATTAGTTTTTCAAGTCCTGATTATATTGGACATAAATTTGGCCCACAAAGCCATGAAATTGAAGATAACTATGTACGATTTGATGCTGAGATAGCTGAATTATTAGCGTTTTTAAATAATGAAATAGGCAAAAAAAATGTTTTAGTTGTTTTGACAGCAGATCATGGGGCGGCAGAAGTGCCAGGATATATGAACACGCTAGGTATGCCGGGGGGAGTGGTCAATAGCGAATTAGAAATTGTTGCACCTTCTAAAAAATGGTTGCAACAAAACTACAATGATAGCACCTTGTACTTGTACTATAACAACCAACAAATATATTTAGATAGAAAAAAAATTGTAGCAGCTAAACTAGATTATAAATCAATATGCGAAGGGCTTGCTTCATTTTTATTAACTCAAAAAAATATCTATAATGTGCTACCTATGCAGCAGCTTTTGTCCCTGTCCACCGATGTAAAATTTTATACAAATTGGCAAAGAGGCATCCACCCTGTCCGCTCTGGCGATCTGATGGTACTCCTCCCTTTGGGTTGGTTAGAAGATATGCCGCAAGGCACCTCACATGGCACTTCATTTGCCTACGATACGCATGTGCCGCTGCTTTGGTGGGGTTGGCACCTAACTCCAATATCAATACAACGAACTATAAACATCACCGATATAGCAGCTACTATTAGTCAATTATTAAAAATACAAGAGCCCGATGCATGTATTGGAATCCCAATAATTGAAATAGTATCTCAAAAAAAATAACATCATAAGATAAAAAAGTTTTTTTAATTTTATTTATAAAATAGTAATGCTTTTTTAAATTTTAATTCTAAATTTGGCACAACATAAATACTATACTAAAGTGCAAAAAAATACTTCTAAAAATAACGCAAATAAAGCTAAAATAACACCACCTGTTAAACCTAAAAAAGCAACTAAAGGCAAGTTGAAAGCTGCTGATGACGAGATGTTGGACGATGATATAGAACCCGAAGAAGTAGAAAGCGACGACGACGTTGTGGTGGAAGACAGCTGGGAAGAAGCAGACGAAAGTTTCGATTTGGTGGATCAAAAAGAAGAAGATTTCAAGGCAATTAAAAACAAAGAGATTGACGAAATTACTAATTTTGATATTAACAAATTCATACATAGAGACGACGACGACGACGACTTTTAACTTAATGCTAGATTAATATTTTATCATCGTATATTTGCACAACGATTTATTTCTTAACAAAAAAAGAAGGTAAATCAAAAAGCAATTTGCACTGTAATTCCTGCCGCTCCTCTTCTCACTAACGAGCACTTTTTTTAAAAGCACAACAGGTTTGTAATTGAGTCGTTATAGTCGCACTCAATTTTTTGATACACCTTCGCCACTTATTACAAAAATGACAACATTTCAAACCATTGGTTTGCAACCCGAATTGTTGCAAGCAATCGAAGAGTTAGGCTACGTAACTCCCACAAGCATTCAAGAACAAGCCATTCCGAAATTATTAGAAGGCGACTGTGATTTCTTAGGACTTGCACAGACCGGAACCGGCAAAACCGCAGCATTTGGATTGCCTATGCTGCAAAAAACTGACCTCACTCAAAACGTGATACAAGGGCTAGTGATATGCCCAACCCGTGAACTTTGTTTGCAAATAACGGAAGACCTAAAAAGCTACAGTAAACACAAAGGCAACTTGCGTGTACTCGCTATATATGGTGGCTCTAGCATACAACAACAAATCCGTGATTTGCGTCGAGGCGTTCAAATTATAGTAGCTACACCCGGTCGTATGATTGACATCATAGAGCGTGGCGAAATAAAGCTAGAAAACGTAAAATATGTAGTGTTAGACGAGGCTGACGAGATGCTCAATATGGGTTTCAAAGAAGATATACACCACATACTTTCTTATACGCCCGAGCAAAAAAACACATGGTTATTTTCTGCTACTATGCCTAAGGAAATTCGTAATATAGCGAATCAGTTTATGACCAACCCACTTGAGGTGCAAGTAGGCGAACGTAACTCAGGCAACGCAAATATTGCACATAAATATTTCGTGGTCAAAAGCAGAGACAGATACACAACATTGAAGCGTATGGTCGATGTTAATCCTAGTATTTATGGAATAATATTCACCCGTACCAAAGCTGATGCACAAGAAATAGCAGAACATTTGATAAAAGACAAATACAATGCAGACGCACTGCACGGCGATTTGAGCCAGCAGCAACGCGACAAGGTAATGGGGAGATTCAGAGACAGAAGCCTTCAAATATTAGTAGCTACCGATGTAGCAGCGCGAGGTATAGATGTGAATGACATCACACACGTAATTAATTATTCGTTGCCCGATGATGATGAAAGCTACACACACCGAAGCGGACGTACAGGACGTGCAGGCAAGTTGGGAATCTGTATGAGTATCATTCACATTAAAGAATTGCACCGAGTAGGGGAGTTGGAACGCAAAATAAAAATGAAGTTTGAAAAGTCGCAAATACCCACAGGCATTGAGGTGTGTGAAGCACAGTTGATGAACATAGTGCATGAAATCGGTAATATCGATGTGAATGAAGATCAGATTGGTAAGTTTTTGCCACAAGTGATGGAAGAATTCGAAAAATTTAGCAAAGAAGATCTGATTAAAAAATTAGTGTCTCAAGAGTTTAACCACTTTCTAAATTATTATAAAGATGCTCCGGACCTCAACCTACCTGATAACAAGCGTGATGACGCACGTCAGCGGCAGCCCGATGCTGAAAAAAATTATGCACAGATACAAGTAATGGTCGGCAACAAAGATGGCCTCAATAGCGTGAATCTGTTAGAAATGATAGATAGCGTAGCGGGGATATTCAAACGCAAAGTGGGAAGAATATTAATTGAAAACGATACTACGTATTTTGAAATCGAAAGCTACGAAGTACCTCGCTTGATGAGCCGCTTGAAAGATTTCAAGGTAGGACGCAAAAGCCTTATGCTAAGCGAATACAACGGTGATGTGGCCTATACAGACAATCCAAATCCGCGCCGTGAAAGCGGCTACAACAGAGGCGGAGGTGGCTTTGGTGGTGCTCGCGACGGTCAGCGTTCTAGTGGAGGCTACCGAGGCGGCAACGACAGAGGCGGCAACGACAGAGGTGGAGATCGCAACTCAGGCGGTGGCTACCGTGGAGGCAACGACAGAGGTGCAAGTGGTGGAGGCTACAAAGGCAGTAGCGACCGCAATGCAGGAGGTGGATACAATCGAACAGACAGTCGGCCAAGCAGCCGTCCTGCGGCGAGTGGAGAACGTCGTCCCGCAGCACCTAGAGAAAACAGATTCCCTGAATATGGAGTAAATGCTAAACCCGACGCCCCTAAAACCAAGCCAAGTGAAGGTTCAGTTAAAAAAGAAGCAGGCAATAAAAAGTACGATTGGGATTCGCTCATTGGCAAAAATGACGATTTGAAATGGTAGTCTAGTCCTACTATTACGATACAAAAGCCTTGTTTATTTAATTATAAACAAGGCTTTTTTTTTGTGAATTAATTTGATGGTAATTTTTTCATTATTACAACTATAAATCAAATTTAATAGGATATTCGTAAGGTTACAAGCATGAATATTGTAAGAATCGTAGAATTTTAATATAATAAATGTAAAAAAAAGAGATATAATACTTGTTCTATCACTTTTTTATCAATAACTATACAATGGCAAATATAGTCAATGCTTTACGCATCTTTACTTGTACAACATCAAATAACAAATTATAAAACATCAAACTAAATTATAATTATGAAAAAAATCGTATTCCTACTAATCTCCTTGCTTTGCTACTCATCTTACAATTATGCGACTATTATTAATCCACCAAGTAGCATTGGTGAAATGGCTGACAACGCCACTCTCGTTGCCTATGGAACTATTATTTCTAATGCCAAAGGCAATCCCTATCTCAATAATTTTAAAATTTTGCAAACCATAAAGGGTGCTGCAGTTGCAGGGTCTTCGATATGGATAAAAGAATATAGTGGTCGGGTAGGAGATGAAGTTTTTAAAATAAGTGGGGATTTAGATTTTGAAATTGGCAAGTCGTACTTGTTGTTTTTAAGCCCAACCTCAGGTGGGTTTTATCAATCTATTTTATTAGCCTATAGTGCATACGAAGAGGGCATCAATGACGGCATTGCTCAGTTTGCTCAAACTAAGAATGTATTGCAGCTTGAGTTTGGTAGTGATGCGAACAATCAACTGTCAGGCGTATATGAAAAAACTAAATTAATCAATCAACTCAACTCGTATTTATACTTTGCTCAACCTTGGTCAGCCGAGTTGGCAGGCTATTCAGCTGTGCCTATAACGGCGAGCCCCAAACTCAGCTCTAGCAGCTCGCTTGGCCCTTGTCCTAATACGCCCCCTGCACATTGTACTACGCTATTTGGCAATCCTGCGAGCCTAAACACAACTTGCAATGCCAACTCGCCTGCTAAGTTTGCTTCCAATGTTTGGACCGTAAAAGTCGCGGGCGCAGCAGCAAGCGATCCTAGCAATATCACAGCTATTAGCAATTTGCAAACTGCCATAGGGCTGCTCGATGCGATGCCGGGTATTACTATGACTTATGAAGGTTTAGATGCATCGTGTACACCGGTAGATTGCGGATCAGGTGCCGGATTTGGAGTAGCCAATGCAGCTAACGTTTGCAATGGTTCAGCTACCAATATTTACTATGTTTTTTTCAATGACCCATGCTCACAGGTGGCTGATTTGTCAGGCTGTTCTGGCACACTAGGCGTGGGTGGTCATTTTTCTTCGAGTGTCTGCCACACTGATATCTGCAACAACAATTGGAAAAATGCTTCTACCCCATTTTTTGTTATGAATAATGGATCAGGGTGTACAGGAGTTGATAAATATATAGCTGTGTTGAGCCACGAAATGCTTCATGCCATGGGCTTAGGCCATATATCTGGTACTTGCACCGCATTGATGAATGCCACTGTTTGCAATCTACCTGCACCCACAGTTACCAACAATTATAACATAACATCATTAGACAATGATTGCACCGATTGGATGTATAAAATCAGCAGTGCTTGCGTGGCGCCTGCTACTAGTGGAGTGCTAGCCGTTGTGCAAAGCAATTGTGGTAGTAGTTGTCTGCCAAGCGGAGGGAGTATAGCAATAGGCACAAAAACCTGCACGAGTGGGATAATAGAGTTTTCAACAGATAATATTACCTAGAATACTACATTGCCTTTTTACAACCAAACTACTCCTATCAACGTATTTGCAAGATGTAAATGTGATGACGGCACGTCAGGGTTGGTAGCTGTAATATCCACAACGCCCGGAGCATGCACCTCTGTAGCCGCTCCCACAGGTAGTTTGTTAATCACACAATCTACCTGTAGCGCTTCGTGTACAGTCGCAGGTGGTAGCATAGCAGTAGGCTCTAAGGCTTGTGCCGCAGGAGCTTTGCAGTATTCAACCGACAACATCACCTACTCAAGTGCTTTACCCATATACAACCCAACTGCGGCAATTACTATTTTTACAAGATGCAGCTGTTCAGCGGGTGAGGTAAGTGCAAGCAATTCTACAATCACAATGCCGGGTAGTTGTATACTACCTGCCACCACCACAATCGGCAATACAAACAGTACCTGCTCTAGTTGCACCTTGACGGGCGGTGCTTTGACCATAGCTGCCTGCGACGCAGCAAGCACAATAGTATTTTATAGTTCTCTAGCGGGTAGTGCAGCTATTCCTCAGCCTGCATATAATCCTGTTGCACCTATCACCGTTTTTTATGCTTGTGTTAATACAACTACCGGATGTCGAAGTGCAATACAATCTTATACTACCACTATAGGTGCTTGTGCAACTCCTACGCCACCGACCGGAACTTTATCTTTGATAGAGTCGGTATGCACAGGTGCTTGCACTGCAACATCAGGTAGTATATCAGTTGGGTCAAAAGCATGTAGCACAGGGGTTTTAGAATATTCATTAGACAACAGTGCGTTCACAAGTTCGCTACCAGCCTATAACAACTCAAACACGATAACGGTATATAGCAGGTGCAGTTGCAGTTCAACCTCAACCTCAACCTCTGTTTCTATATCAACTAACCCGGCACCTTGTGCTGCCCCTGCTGCTGCACTTGTTGGTAATATCAGTAGTACGTGCAGCGGTTGTACAGTGTCGGGCGGAGGTTTTACGCTTCCTACACCTTGCATCGGCAGTACGTTGACGTATTATTCTAGTGCTAGCGGAACCACCGTAGTTGCTTCGCCTAATTATGACCCTTTTAATGCAATCACCATTTATTATGCTTGTGTGAATGCGGTTGGGTGTAGAAGTGCTATTAGCACCTATACGACCACAGTGGCTAATTGCAGCACGCCAATCCCTGCTGTAGTTTCTAATAATAATAGCATCTGTAGTGGATGCACGCTCTTGGGAGGCAATTTTATTGTTAGCACACCGTGCGATGCAAACAGTAGTTTAATTTATTATAATGATGCAACAGGCATAGTGGTCGTGCCTACTCCGTTATACGATCAGTCTAATTCGGTTACTATTTTTTATGCTTGTGTTAATAATATCACAGGTTGTAGCAGTGCCATTCAAACTTATACTAGCACTGTTGGAAGCTGTCCGTTGCCTTCAAGCCCAACGGGAGCCCCTGTTATCGTTCAAAGTGCCTGTAGCGCCGCTTGCGTTAGCACGCTTGGTTCAATCAACACAGGTACGCTTACGTGCACAACAGGGAGCTTAGAATATTCGATTAATGGAGGTATAAGTTGGACATCAACTGTACCTGCCTACAACAATACTACTGCCTTGACTATGCTAGTTCGTTGCTATTGCAATAGCACCTCCGCCTCTGTCAGTGTATCATTTGCTACTACCCCTGCTACGTGCCCTAGTATCAGTACACCCGCTATCGGCAATACGTCGAGTACGTGTAGCGGATGTGTGGCGTCAGGAGGCGGTTTTGTTACGCTTACGCCTTGCACCGGCAGTACGCTGAAATATTATAGTGATGCGACCGCATCTATCGAAATAGCGCCCCCTATTTACAACCCAAGCACTAGTAGCATTGTTTATTATGCTTGTGTCAATACATTGACGGGATGCAGCAGTGCCATTCAAACATACACAACTACAGTAGGTGTTTGTCCAGCAATATCCACTCCCTCGGGAGGGTTAATTATTAACAACTCAACCTGCAATGCCGGTTGTAGTCAGACTTTAGGTACTATTACACAAGGTGCGTTAGCGTGTGCTGTAGGCAGTTTACAATATTCAACCAACGGAGGTGCTACGTGGAGTTTTAGTATTCCAGTATATGATCCTATTACCGCTTTGAACATATCAACACGATGTGCCTGCACCACTACTGCCTCATTTAGTTCAGCCCTTTCATTCGCTACAGCACCTGTTAGTTGCACGGTACCTGCTGCACCTAGCGGTGCAATAGTAGATAACGTTTGCCCATCGACAGTTGGCAGCATTGCTTGCGATTGTGGATTAAATACTACACAGTATTCAACCAACGGAGGTACTACGTGGAGTTCAACTCCACCTGTATATAGCTTGAGTAGTATTAATTTTTTAGCTCGTTGTGTCAATGCAACTGGCTGCACGAGCAGTTCTCCCGCCTTTAGTACCTCTCCAACTGTGTGTTTGGTATGTCCAATACTAACTACCGTTGCCCCTGCCGTAATCATTCAAAATGAAAGTGCTTGTGATGTAGGCTGTAGCACAACTTCGGGTTTAATAGTACCACCGAGTACTACGTGCCCTATTGGTAGTGCGTTGCAATATTCTTTAGACAATATCACATGGTCAGCTACGTTGCCAACGTACAACAATTCAATCGCTATCACCATACGAACTAGATGCCTATGCGACATAGATGCGGGAGTAGTTTCTCCTTCTAGTGTAGTTAGCACGGTGCCTAGTGGTTGCAGCATTCCAAGCGCACCTACGAGTGCAATTTTAAACAACAATTGCCCTAGCACAACTGGAACTATTGCGTGTGATTGCGGACCAAACACAGTACAATATTCAAGCGACGGAGGGGGCACTTGGAGCAATCTAGAACCATCTTATTCAACCACTATTGTCAATTTTTTATCGCGTTGTGTGAATGCGTTTGGTTGTACTTCCTCTTCACTTTCTTTTGCTACAGCGCCAGTTGTGTGTCCTAGTTGTCCTGCATTCACATCAGCTATTCCTGTTGTTATCATTGCTCAAAATGCGAATTGCGGACCCGATTGTGCTATCACATTTGGTTCAATAATCGCTCCCACTACTTCCTGTCCTTTGGGTAGCGTTTTACACTACTCAACTGATAACATTGCATGGAGTTCGACACTACCGATATATGACAATGTTCTACCAATGACAGTATCAACACGATGTTCATGTAGTGCAGATGCTAGCGTGGTATCGAGTGTTGTAAGCGTAACTACAACTCCAACAGTGTGCGTGATACCGTCTGCTCCTGTTAGTGCGATTATCGATAATGTGTGTCCGTCATTGAGTGGAGAAATATCGTGTAATTGTCTAGCAGGAAACACAACTGAATACTCTACAGACGGCGGTTTGACTTGGTCAGATGCAGCACCTAATTATACTTCGGTAGCTACTACTTTTTTATCGCGTTGTATTAATGCTCAAGGCTGTACAAGTTTAGCAGCTTCTTTTGCTACTGCACCCAACTCTTGTTTAATAATCAATATAACCGATCCGTGCAGTTGCAATGCAGCTAACGCTTTGACAGCCATTATACAAGTAAATGGAGGCACTGCACCATTTGTAGTTACAGCAATTGCGGCTATAAATCCTACAAGCGGACTAGCGTACACCCTCGCTGAGGCCAATGTGTTTTTAAATTCTACCACAGGAGTTTTAGTATTGCCATTGAGGGCAAATGATACTTACAGTGTTAGTATTAACGATGCATCTACCAATAGTGTATCGACCGCTTCAACTTTTATTTGTGATTATACTGCAATTACTTTTGGTTTAATTGATACTACTTTTTGCAATACCGATGCAAATGTTGCGCTATCTAATGGCTCACCTATTGGGGGCAATTATTTTATAGACGCTGCATTGAATGCGACGATACAACCAAGTCTATTGAGTGCGGGAGCTCACACGGCGAGTTATATATTGGTCGATGCCAATGCATGTAGCCAAACAGAAAATGTCAGTTTTGTAATTGAAAATTGTTTTGGGCTTAGTGGTCAAATATGGGCAGACACCGTAGTTGATAACAATGTGTATGATGCAACAGAAGTGTTAGTAGAAGGGGTGATAATCACGGTCATAGACCCTGCAACGGGTGAGATTGTTGCAACTACACTATCTAATGCTTCGGGGGAATGGTCGGTGGCTAATTTGCCAAATGGCTCCTACCAAGTAGTAACTTCGGGCAGTGCGTTGCTTGATTTAATTGGGGCTACTGTTTTGGTATCAATTATAGATAATTCAATAGTTACGAACTTTCCGCTAATCACCACCGATGCACTTTCTATTGTGTTTGAGGCATTTTATATAGTTGGCGAATGCGATAAGAGTGTATTGAATTGGAAGGTCAGCAACACAGAAGGGTTGCTGTATTTTGAAATACTTCGCAGTGTAGATGGAATCAACTTTACTAGTATATCACAGATTGCCACCAATCCAACTAACATTAATCAACAAAAGTTTACTTTCATTGATAATTATAATTCGTTTGCTAACACCTATTATAAAATAAAAATGCTATATAGCGATGGTTCGACTAAATATTCTGTCATCAGAACGGTGAGCTCAGATTGTAGCATTGATGTACTTGATATAATTGAAATAATGCCCAACCCTGCACTTGGTGATTTGAATTTTTTAATCAATGCAAACACAGAAGGCGACATTATTATCAAAACATTTGATGTTACTGGCAGAGAAGTTAGCGAGTATGTTAGTTCAATTGTAGTGGGTTTGCAAACTGTTACAATGCCTGTTGATAGATTGGCTACGGGAGTTTATTATTCAACTGTTTTATACAATAACAAACAAGTAACGACCACTAAATTTATTAAAAAATAAAGATGTAACACGATATTAGTATGGTTTTATAGTGTTAAAAGTGGTTTGCATTTAATTGCAAACCACTTTTTTTTGTGGAATATTCTTTTTAAAACATCATTAAAGAAACAATATTTTCATGAATTCATTTCTTGTTCACTTCAAAGCCGATGCACGTCATTTTCAATTAATATGCCTAGCTAGTTTTTTATGTTTAGGTATATTCAGCCTCGGTTGGGCCATACATTTTTATAAATACTTTTTGATATTTGCGAGTGTTATAACTTTTCAGATATTTTTTTCTAAACTTGAAAACCTCCCATTAGATGGTATCAAAAGTGCTTGTATAACAGGATTTGGATTGAGTTTGTTGTTTCACAGTTCGCAACCTATTTTATATGTAGCAGCAGCTTTTTTTGCCATAGCAGGCAAATTTATTTTTAGATACAATGGAAAGCATTTTATAAACCCGGCCAACCTTGGCATCTGTCTTACGTATATTTTTTTTGGGAATTCATGGATATCACCCGGGCAGTGGGGTAGTAGCTTATTTTTTTTATTAGTACTATCTTTAGCGGGCATGGCAGTACTTTATAAAGCCAGGCGTATAGAAGTTGGCGTTGTTTTTATAATATTCTATCTAGCGTTGGAGTTCAGCAGGAACATACTCTACAGAGGGTGGCCGCTCGATTTTTTTCAACATCAATTCACCAACGGTGCGTTATTGTTATTTTCATTTTTTATGATAACCGACCCTTGTTCTACCCCCAATCACAGAGGAGCTCGCGTGTTTTTTGCAATTGCAGTAGCACTACTTGCGTTTTATCTGTCTTCGTATAAGTTTGTAATAGGTGCACCCGTTTGGGCTTTGTTTGCATTGTGTCCGCTGACTCCTTTACTCGATAAATGGTTTGCAAGCAAGCGATATTATTGGCTGCCATCGGTATAATTTTAAACACCATTTTGATGCTATAGTTTGTTATTTATATAGGGCTTCGTAAGGATAGAACAGAAAATTCAACTTATGATTTTGGGTTTAACTTGAACCGTATTAGTATTCGATTGCTTTATAAAATGAGCTAATTGGTAGTATTGGATTTTATTATTAAACATATCAATTTCTCTTTTAATTTTCTTCATTGAAAGTTTATATTTGTAAATATTGCCAATATAAAGTAAAATTAACAAATTAAATCATAGATATGGAAAAAAACAACGATGCTAAATGCCCCGTAATGCACGGCAGCAACACTAATAATACCAAATCTGTAACTGATTGGTGGCCGAAGTCGCTTCATCTCGATATTCTACATCAACACGACAAAAAAACGAACCCAAATGATGCTGATTATAACTATCGTGATGAATTCAAAAAATTGGATTTAGAAGTATTGAAAACTGATTTGAAAAAAGTAATGACTGACAGTCAATCATGGTGGCCTGCCGATTGGGGGCATTACGGAGGGTTGATGATACGAATGGCGTGGCATGCAGCAGGCACGTATAGAGTTGCGGACGGTCGTGGAGGCAGCAATACTGGCAATCTTAGATTTTCGCCACTCGATAGTTGGCCTGATAATACGAATTTAGACAAAGCACGCAGGCTGCTATGGCCTATCAAAAAAAAGTACGGAGGGGCTATTTCATGGGCCGATTTGATGATATTAGCGGGCAATATGGCGTATGAGTCTATGGGATTCAAAACATTCGGTTTTTCGGGAGGAAGAGAGGATATATGGCATCCAGAAAAAGACATCTACTGGGGCTCTGAGGGAGTTTGGTTAGATAAAAAACGTTATACGAACAACGATGATAGCAACTCGCTTGAAAATCCATTAGCAGCCGTGCAGATGGGATTGATTTACGTAAATCCAGAAGGCGTAGATGCCCAACCCAACCCACTTCGCACGGCAGAAGATGTTCGTACTACGTTCAAACGTATGGCAATGAACGATGAGGAAACGGTGGCATTGGCGGCGGGTGGGCATACTGTTGGCAAGGCACATGGCAACGGCGATGCGTCGATATTAGGCGAAAAGCCTGCCGGTGGGAAGCTGCATGAGCAAGGGTTTGGGTGGAGCAATCCAACCAAAAAAGGGAATGCTGAAGATACTGTTACGAGTGGTTTAGAGGGTGCTTGGACGACTACGCCTGACAAGTGGAATCATTCTTATTTTCATTTATTGTTGAATTATGAATGGGAATTGAAAAAAAGTCCTGCCGACGCTTGGCAATATGAACCTATTAACATCAAAGAAGAAGATAAGCCCTATGATGCTCATTTGCCTGGAGTACGACGCAATCCTATAATGACGGATGCCGATATAGCATTGAAAATGGATCCCGCTTACAGAATTATTTCAGAAAAATTTTACGCCGACCCAGCCTATTTTGAAGATGTTTTTGCTCGTGCTTGGTTCAAGCTGACACATCGCGATTTAGGCCCTAAAACCCGTTATATTGGGGCTGATGTTCCGACAGAAGATATGATATGGCAAGACAATGTGCCTGCTAACACCACGAAGTTATCCGCATTGGATATTGAAAATATAAAAGTACTACTATTAAATAGTGGTATCGATAGCGCAGCCCTAATAAGCACTGCTTGGGACAGCGCCCGTACTTTTAGAAATTCTGACTATAGAGGCGGTGCAAATGGAGCTAGGATTCGACTTTCACCCTTGGTAAATAGTGAAGGCAATGAGCCAGAACGGTTAAAAGAAGTATTAACCGCATTAGAGGTCATTCAACAAAAATTATCACACTACATTAGCCTTGCCGATTTGATAGTATTGGGGGGAACGGCAGCTGTCGAAAAGGCTGCTCATGCAGCGGGAGTAGCTATAAAAGTACCTTTTGAACCGGGCAGGGGCGATACTACACAAGAACTAACAGACATTGAATCGTTTGAAGTATTAGAACCTAAACACGATGGATTTAGAAATTATATCAAACACAAATATGACGCTAAGCCAGAGGAGTTGCTGCTAGACAAAGCGCAGTTATTAGGCTTGACAGCACCCGAAATGACTGTACTAGTGGGGGGTATGCGTGTGCTCGGAACGAACTACAACAACACCAAACACGGAGTATTCACAGATACTATCGGCGTATTGACCAATGATTTTTTTGTTGCTCTTACGGACATGAGTTATAAGTGGGTGCCCACAGGTAGCAACTCCTACGACCTTGTTAATAGAAATACTGGAGCTATTAAATGGACGGCTACTCGGGTCGATTTAGTGTTTGGCTCCAACTCTATACTACGTGCCTATGCTGAGGTATATGCACAAGATGATAATAAAGAAAAAATGGTGCGAGATTTTGTGAAAGCTTGGACTAAAGTAATGAACGCTGATAGGTTTGACCTATTAAGTTGATACGTTTATTTTTTGATATTCAGTACCTATCTTTTGGGTTAGATTGTGCGAAGAATAGTAGGCAAGCTTGGCAATAAGTTTGCTACTTTTGTATTCTCGTACGTTTATATTTCGTATCGTTGTATCAATGTTTGAGAGCATTAGGAGCGATTAGTACCAATTCATTTCTTATTAATCAACTCCTACACTTGCAGCCGTCGAGGTTGCTTATTTGTTTACATTAAAGTACTATAAAATCATTGAATAGCTACCTACATTGTATCTAAGATTATCGCAGCAGTGCAACGTTACCTTTTTGAGTAAGTAGTTCACCATTTATGCCTAGTGCTTCTGCATAATATACATACGTACCAATCTCTTGTGGCATATTCTTGTAGGTGCCATCCCACCCAAGAGTACTATTCGTACTGTTGAAAACCCGCTCGCCCCAGCGGTTATATACACTCAACTGCACGAACGATTTAGCATTGTTCAAAGTAGTAAAAAAAACATCATTCATGCCATCTCCATTTGGCGAAAATCCACTTGGGGCTATGAATATTGGGCGCTGTTCAACGAAAACTGTAATCGTATCGAGCACCATGCAACCGTATGATGACATCGTACTTACAGTATAAGTAGTAGTAAATTTAGGATACACAACAGGGCTTGCAATAGTTGAAAATTCTCCAAGTGTAGCGTCTTTCCATGAGTAATTAGTAGCGCCTGTAGCCCCTAAAAACGCTGGGTCGTTTATGTAGATAGTTAGATCAAGTCCTGCATTCAAATCAGGATTTTCATATACATACAATTGCCTTGTCAATGCATCATAGCAACCCTTGTCTGACCATATTTCAAGTTCAATATTTTTAACTCCACCATAGGTGTAGGCATACGTTGTGCTGAATCCATGAAGGGTGCTGCCTTCAAAAAAATTCCAACTTATAGAATCGATACTTCCAAAGTTAGTATTAGATAAATTAGTAAAATCAATATCAGAATAGGGGCAACCACTATTAGCAGTGAAATCCGCCCTAAATCCCGGATATATAAACACCTCAGACGTAGCGGTGTCAGAGCAAGGTTTGTAAGGATTTACAATCAAAGTAGCCAAATAGCGACCCGTATCGGCAAAGGTATAAGTGGGTTCAAATTCGTTGGAGGTATCTACAAATGCGAGTTCGTCGCCAAAATCCCAAAGGTAAGAAGTGCCCCCTGTGCTGTTGTTTTCAAAGGTAATAGTATAAGATTCACAATCACGAAAATCGTCAGGTACAGAGGCTACCACGAGAGGATTGCATAATGCCACATTGAATTGAAAATCACGTAAGTTGGTACTTATCAGAACGCCCGCACGGTATTCGCTCACACATACACCAACTACGTACTGCCCAACCGAAAATCCATTACCCGTCATTATACCTGTGCTTGGGTTTATAGTCAAAGGAGTACTGCCGTTCATTGGATTAGACGTACTGTAAGCCCCTAGCCAATCTACGATAGTATAAGGTGGAGGGTCTATAGAGCCGCCCACAGGCACTTCTGGCAAATCTTGGCTCAGCCCCGTTAGTGGATTGCAAAGTCCATATACCAACGAGTCGCCATCGAGGTCTGTTGCACTATGGTCAAAAACCAATGGGTAATCGCCACATATCGCAATAGGCGGAAAATTATCAAAAGTAGGACTACTGTTGCACACAGCTACACTTGGGGGGGGTATGAAGGCAGTATAAGTAGAGCCTTGCGTATCAGGTTGAAATAAATTAGCAATAGTAGAATTGCGACAGCATCGCTGATACACTATGTATATGCCCGAACTTGGTATAGAGCCAAAGTTCCAATTAAAAACATAATCACCCTCTTCAACACACACATCAGGAGGGGTCTGCAAGCAAGGATTGTTTACAAAAGGAGGAATATTGTACGGACCTGAGAGCAGCGCTCCGCGCGACCCAATCGAGGCACCCGAACCCGTGAAAGCAAACATAGCCGCAGGGTCGTCTAACTCAGCACAGTTTTCACAGTAGCAATCTCTATATACTCGCATCGTTATTAAATAATTGCCACCACCGAGGCATTGATATGTGATGCCGCCTCCCACTATATGAAAAGAAAAACTGTCAGTGCCAATAAGCAATAACAATACTAATAACGATATTTTTTTAATTAATAACAACAAATAGTTGTGTTTTTATACCAAAGTTCTAAAGTAAAAATACGATTATTTTTAAGAATGAATTATAATTTTTTCATTTAATTATTTACTATACCAACTAGCATACATAATGTAGTTATTGCCAATTCTGAGTATTTGATTTTTAATTAATTCAGCCGAAACATCTTTTATACGCCTCGCCGGTACACCTGCATATATGCCCCCCGACTGACAATGCATACCCTCTGTAACTACCGCTCCTGCTGCTATTATGCAATGTTTTTCTACTACTGCTTTGTCCATCACTATTGCCCCCATACCAATCAGTACTTCGTTGTGTATGCTGCAACCGTGTATTATTGCCCGATGCCCGATGCTAACATAATCACCTATATCGAGCGAAGCCTGTTGATATGTAGCATGTAATATTGCACCATCTTGAATGTTGGTGAAGTTGCCGATACGGATGCTGTGTACATCGCCTCGCACAACTGCTTGAAACCATATACTGCAATGATGTCCCATAACCACATCGCCTATCAGGGTTGCGTTATCGGCTATGAAGCAAGCTTCTCCCCAAGTTGGAGTATGGTTCATAATCGGTATAATAGTTGGCATTGCTTATTGTGTTTCGATTCGTTTTAAGTTGGTATTACAAGTTCTTTTGCAGTAGATGCCAAATTTCCAAATTTCCAAATTTTCCAATTTTTCAATTTGTCCTATTTATTCTTTAAAGGAGTACTCAATTATTCAATGATAATTTTATGACAAATAGCCCTGCCAGTCAGCGTTTCTATCAATAAAAAGTACACACCTTTGGCCAAACCCTCTACACTATATCGTTCGTTGGGCGCATTGAATTTACTAACCATCTGACCCGCGTTGTTGATTATTTTTACGTGTTCAATATCGTTGATGTCACGCAAGCTAAAGTAGCTGTGAGTAGGGTTTGGGGAAACCACAGACAGCGTGGTTTGTTCCTCAATATTATCTATCAATACGAAGGTTGTGATTGTGATAATTGATGTAGTTATGTGTTGCAATGTAGTTATTTCATTGACAATAATGTTGTGTAACAGCTCGAAAGGACCCATTGCAAAAAGTGTATCGATGGCTGTAATGCTGGAGTACACAGGAGTTACAGAGGTTGTGTAACTATACGTAGTAGTTGGCGGCATAGTAGAACCAAATACAAATTGTGTGTCATAAAGCGTTTGATAAATAGTGTCAAATAAGTTAGTAGAAATATAAATAGTATCTTCAATAATGGTGAGTATAGGAGTGGTGAACGTTAGAGGCGATTCAATTGCTTGTAGCACCTCCTTTGTATATTTGTTTTGCACATAAGCAACCACTCGTTTTTGAGCATTCGATTTCACCGTAAAGCAAGTGTTGTTTAACGTGTATGAAGCGGTAGTAGCAGGGCTTAACGACACAAGTGGTTGTCCAACCAAAGGCGAAATAAAAGTACGAAATACGTTATAATATTCGGTTTCTGAGTTATAACCGGGCGGACTAACATACTGACTTTCGTTGATTTTTTTTTCAATCAACACCACTTGCAACACAAAACTATCAGATGCGATATAAGAAAGGCTTGGGGTAATGCTTATTTGCACTTGAACGGCGGTGTCGCTCGTCAAAGCTTGGTCTATATTCATATCAAATACGGCGGCAGAGGCTGTTTCAAACGATGAACTATGCGAATTCCAAGCGAGGGTTAGCGTTGATGTGTTGATCGGGATATGCCCATTAATAATGCTTTTTGATGTACCTAAGAGGCCATACGCATCGAACTTTTGTTGTTGCTCGGCGGCATTGTCGAAGTACATGCTGTCTAAGCCCGGGTATAGCGTGTGATAATTAATCTCTACAAAAGGGATAATTGTAGTATCGTGTATGCCTTTGAGTTTTGGCATATAAGTAGCGCATACCGAGCAGCTTGCGTTAGTGAACGTTTCGAGCAGGGCAGTGCGTTGCGCATTAGCGTTGTAAGAAATTAATAACACAAGCAAGCAAAAAAAAGATGTGTTGAAGGAGTTCATATTTTTAAAAGAATAATAGAAGATGAGTGTTAAATTTTTTTAGGAGATTTCAACGTAATCCAAAGTTCAGTATTAGCTCTTGGAGCAATAGATAACGAACATGGAGCGATGTTTATTTCATTGAAATAGGGTTGAAAAAGGACCATATATTCTGCCATGTTACCACCAAAAGGGGGTCCTTTTTTTTCAAATTGTGTATCAAATAATAAACCCACCAAAGTACCATTTTCATTAAGCAACGTGTTCATTTTAGCGGCGTATTGAGTTCTTAAATTGTTCGGTAATGCACAAAAAAAAGTTTGTTCAACTATCAAGTCATAGTTGCCTTGATGCTGAAAAAAATCTTGGTTTATAATCCTACACGTTTCACCCAACTTTGTATGTAGCTGTTGGCAGGCAGTTGGTGCAATATCCAAAAGTGTGATATCATTAAAACCATTCGCTAACAACCACCTAGCCTCATGTGCAGCCCCACACCCGGGTATCAAAATTTTTATATTTTTAGAAAGTAGTTGGTCAAAATGATGAACCAAAGCAGGTGAGGCGTAACCAATATCCCAAGGGGTATCGCTTGCCGCAATGCGCTGTTCCCAGTAGGTTGCAATAGTATCTAATGTCAATGTGAGAGTGGGTTGTAGCATTGTATTGCGTTATGTAAAATCTGTATAATATGAAACCGCAGATGCTTTAGAGGCAAATAAGGGTTTGACCTTGCGCCACGTAGTTAAGAAAAAATCGGAGTTTCGGTAATTCTCCAAATCTGATTCCTGCTCCCAGCTGCTCTGTGTTTCAATGGTGTGAGGGTCGTTCGGGTCTAGTATTAATTCTACAAACTCGCAACCCGGCATAGCCATTATAGTAGGCTTGGCAGCATCAAAAAGAGCAATAAAATCATTCACCTTTTCGGGTTGCAATTTTAAAGTAACAATTCTAAAAATACTCATTGTTTATTATATTAGTAAGCTATAAGTAGTGTGAAAATACGTTAAAATTTTGCATAAAATAAGCATAATTGCTATTGTTTTATTTTTAATAACAAAATATAAAAAGCAAAACAAGTACTATAAAACAGTAAAAAAAATTATAAAATATCCTATTTTTGCAATAGTTTAGCAAAGTTAAAACCCGCAGCAAAAGCAATACTTATGATATTTTTAGATTTTGAAAAGCCAATAGAAGCACTCTACAGCGAGCAAGAAAAAACAAGGCAAATAGCCGAACGCTCTAAAATTGATATGCACGAGGCACTGCAAAAAATACAATTAAGAATAAATGAAACCCGCAGTCAGCTATATGCTAACCTCACCGGTTGGCAACGGGTGCAGTTGTCTCGCCACCCCGACCGGCCATATACTTTGGATTATATTGAAAAAATAAGTCCAGATTTTATTGAGCTCTTTGGCGATCGGTGCGTGAAAGACGACCCGGCTATGGTGGGAGGTTTAGCTAGCATCAATGGGCAGAGTGTTATGTTCATAGGTCAGCAAAAAGGGCGCACTACGAAGTTGCGTCAGCATCGTAATTTTGGTATGGCCAACCCTGACGGCTATCGCAAGGCTTTGCGCTTGATGCGATTGGCCGAAAAGTTCAACATACCTATTGTAACGCTTATCGACACGCCAGGCGCGTATCCTGGTTTAGAAGCCGAAGAGCGTGGACAGGGCGAGGCTATAGCTAGAAATATTTATGAAATGGTTACGCTCCGTGTGCCCGTAGTATGCGTGATTATTGGTGAGGGAGCTAGTGGTGGTGCGCTTGGTATTGGCATTGGCGATAGTGTACTAATGCTCGAAAACACATGGTATTCGGTTATTTCGCCCGAATCGTGTAGTTCTATATTATGGCACACTTGGGACAAAAAAGAACTCGCCGCTGAGCAACTAAAGCTAACTGCCACCCACATGCTAGAGTTCGGTTTGATAGACGGTATAGTCTCAGAGCCTGAGGGAGGCGCACATCAACAACCCGATGAAATGGCAATTACATTAAAAAATACGATTATAGAGCAACTCAAAAAACACAGCAACGTAAGTGCCGATGCACGAATTGCAGCACGTATAAGTAAGTTTGAAAAAATGGGGAAAGAATTTATAGTTACAAATTAAATCTAAAAAAACGGAATAGTGAGTATGTTCGATTTATATAAAGCTAGATTATATTTTAAAAACTTGCGAGATGTGCTGAGCAAGCGCAAAGTGGTGGCTCACGGAGCTATGAACCTCGCTAATGCGTACAGCATTGGGTTTATTTTTAATGTAGATAATGCAGGTGAAATAAGTGCGGTCGCACAGTTTGCAGGGCGTTTGAGAGGTGAAGGTAAGGTAGTAGAGATGCTAGGGTTTTGCAAAAATGCTAAATTAGTTAGTAAATTTGATTTTCCTGTTTTTGATAAATCGACTATTAACGCGCATTTTTTTCCAAGTGACGATGATGTTGAAAAGTTCATAAACAAAAAATTTGACATACTTATCAATGCTTGTTTAGACGAGATTTTGCCGCTCGATTATGTAGCAGCATTAAGCCACAGCACCTGCCGAGTAGGGGTTTACAACAAAAAACACGAACACTCCTATGAGCTGATGATTACTAGTTATGACACTACCACAACGGTACAATTTTTAGAACAAATTGAGCATTTTCTCAATAAAATAAAATTAGTATAAATGGATTTTTTAAATGGAACAGGAGTAGCCCTTGTAAGTCCTTTTGATGATAAGGAAGAGCTCGATTACGCGGCCCTCGAGAGGGTCATCAATCATACTATCGAAGGAGGGGTGGAGTATCTCGTAGCGTTGGGCACGACGGCCGAAACTGCAACGCTATTTGAAGACGAAATACAACCCTTAATTGCGTTTATAAAAAAAATTGTCAATGCACGAGTTCCCATTGTGTTAGGCATGGGTGGCAACGATACATGGGACTTAAAAGAAGTCATAAAACGAACGAATTTTGAAGGCATTGCCGCCTTACTTTCTGTATCGCCATATTACAATCGTCCTCAGCAAGACGGCATCTATCAGCATTACAAACAAATATCCGAAGCATCGCCCTTGCCCATAATATTATACAATGTGCCGAGCCGAACAGGATCTAATATCAGCGCTACCACTACACTGCGGCTTGCTGCTGATTGTCCAAACATTATCGCAATCAAAGAAGCGAGCGGCAACCTATTGCAATGTATGGAAATAATACAAAACAAGCCATCAGATTTTAAGTTGATAAGTGGCGATGATGCTATGACGTTGCCTTTGATGGCATGTGGAGCGTCGGGGGCAATAAGCGTGGTAGCCAATGTAGCACCGCATGCGTTTTCAACTATGGTACATCAAGCGATTAAGGGTAATTTTGATACCGCTAAGGGGTTGCATTATCAGTTGCTTCCACTCATAGAGGCGTTATTCAACGAAGCAAGTCCAAGTGGAATAAAAGCCGCTTTGCATCTAAAAAATATGTGTAATAATATTTTACGCTTGCCGTTGGTGCCCATCTCAGACACCTTGTACAAGCACATCGACCAATGTCTAAAAGAGGTAAAATAAAAATAATAAACATGGAAACCACCCTCACTATTCAAAAATTACCAAGCTGGGTAGCCGAAGTTCATCCACAGAGCACTGTGTGGATATTTGCAGCCAATAAAGCATTAAATGAAACACAAAAAATCGATATAAACAATACGCTTCAAAATTTTGCAAGCAACTGGAATGCACACGGCACGACACTTGCAGCAGTATTTAGTATTCTCTACGATCAATTTATAGTTATTTGCACAGATCACAATATTGCTGCTGCAAGCGGATGCAGCATCGATAAGTTAGTACATACAATGCAAGAAATTGAATCAAAACACGCAGTAGATTTGTTAAATAAATTACGTTATTTCGTACTTTGTAATAATAAAATTCTATCTTGCCCGTGGAGCGAGCGAGCCCTACTCCAAAAAAAGATACACACTGAAGATGCAGGTGCTGTGCAGTTTCAGATGCATATCAACACCGCACATCAACTACAAAATGAATGGATACTACCCATAGATTATTAATAAACATAACAACTAGATATCAAACAAAGCCACATGCAAGACCGACCACTGATAGACAACCATAAACAACAAGGATTACGAAAAAAATTGATTGCCTTGCTCAAGCAGCTAGGTATAACTAACGATGAAGTGCTTAGTGCTATTTATAAAGTGCCGAGACATCAGTTTTTAGACAGTGTTTTTGAAGTGTATGCGTATGAAAACAAAGCCCTGCCAATAGGCGAAGATCAGACTATTTCGCAGCCCTATACAGTAGCATATCAAACCGAAATATTAGAAATAGAAGAAGGAGATAAAGTACTTGAAATAGGCACGGGCAGCGGTTTTCAAACTGCTGTATTGAGTAAGCTAGGGGCTACTGTGTTTACTATCGAACGCCAAAAATCGTTGCATGACAAAACCCCAAAGCTATTGGCTAAAATGGGTATCGAAAATATTCATTATTTTTTTGGTGACGGATTCAAGGGCCTGCCCAATCACGCCCCTTTTGATAAAATAATCATTACCGCATCTCCAAAAAAAATCCCCGAACTATTGATAGAACAATTGAAAATAGGAGGAAAAATGATACTCCCACTCGACAAAGGAGATGTTCATAAAATGACCTTAATTATTAAAGTTGATGCTACTGATTTACAGATAACGGAGTTAGAAGATTTTAAATTTGTACCCATGCTCAAAGGCGTTAATTGACATGTATATCAACGCAAGCAGCAATATATTAACTACCCTA
Source organism: Sphingobacteriales bacterium (assembly GCA_043768865.1). GTDB lineage: Bacteria > Bacteroidota > Bacteroidia > Chitinophagales > JAYVJZ01 > JAYVJZ01. Next base: position 2,868 of record JAYVJZ010000187.1, on the reverse strand, counting down.
CAATGCTATTTTTTTAAAAACAATTGCTGCTATATTTTATACAATAAATAACTTTGAAAAAAATAGATTACCTCGTATTACGAGCCTTTATATTGCCATTTTTAGCCACTTTGCTATTAACGTCATTTGTTTTGTTGATGCAGTTTATGTGGAAATACATTGACGAACTCGTCGGCAAAGGCTTAGGCTTTAGTGTTATTATGGAGTTTTTGTTTTATGCAACGTTAATTAGCATTCCGCTTGCGCTGCCGCTCTCCATCTTGCTTTCATCGATAATGACTTTTGGTAATTTAGGAGAACATTTTGAATTAGTTGCCATTAAATCATCAGGCATTTCGCTATTACGAAGTATGCGAAGTATGATTATTTTTAGTATTTTGCTTTGCCTAGGTGCGTTTGTATTTTCTAACTACACCTTGCCTGTTGTCAATCTCAAACTATTCACGCTGCTCTTTGACATTCGGCAAAAGCAACCCGCTTTTAGCATCATACCGGGTCAATTTTATAGTGAGTTAGAGGGATATTCCATAAGAGTGGGTAGCAAAGATCAAAGTGGGCGTGTGATCAAAGACGTATTGATATACGATCATACCAACAACCGAGGCAATGATGTGATTATCAGTGCTGAACAAGGCGAGATGTACATGACAGCCGATACCAACTACCTAGTCATGAATCTTAAAAATGGAAAAAGATACGAAGAGATGCCAACTAAATTCAATGCTCCACAGCAATTTGAACAAGTAAGAATGTATTTTGGTTCGTTTCAAAAAATATTCGATTTGAGTAATATGAAATTGCACAGAAGCGATGACAATATCTTAAAAGATAATTATAGAATGATGAATGTAAAGCAACTATCACAATCGATAGACAGCAACGCCGTTAAAAATGAAATACGCAATTTGAGACTTAAAAATACGATTTTAAGAAATTTTACACTCTGGCAAGACACCACTTATACCTATGGAAACATAGCAGGCACTACTGTCACGCTCGACTCACTCCTCTCTTTCACTAACGATTCTATAAAAAACAGCACCTACAACAAAGCCCTTTCCAATGTTCGATTATTGAAAAATACAGTCGCAGGCAAAAATCTTGAATGCAATATTTATACGAACAATATTAAAAACTTTGTACTAGAGTGGCATCGTAAATTCACACTCTCTTTTGCCTGCATAGTATTGTTTTTTATAGGTGCCCCCTTTGGGGCAATCATCCGCAAGGGTGGTCTAGGACTGCCGATGGTCGTATCAGTAGTATTTTTTATGATATACCACGTGCTCAATACTATTGGGTTTAAAATCGCTGACGATGGAAAATTGACACCCTTTTGGGGTATGTGGATCGGCAGTATTATCCTCTTACCCATAGGGTTTTATTTTACTATCCAAGCCATGAACGATTCGCAACTCTTCAATTTCGATGCCTATCGCAAAGCTATTATAACCCTAAAAAATAAATTGAAGTGGGTAAAATAACACTACCTTACAGAATTATTTTTATACTGCAATTAGCATTGATTGCGGCAGGAGCTATTCTCTGCCAACTCAACTCCAATAACACCTTGCAGCTACAACTTAATCAATATCATACTCCTTTTTTAGATGCAATCGCACGCTTAGGTACGCACCTCGGCGATGGCCTATTTGCATTAATTATTAGCTTGGTATTTATTGTATTTCTCAAAAAAAAATCAATTCCCTATCTGTTTATTATTTGGGGCTCATCAATAGTTGCACAACTATTAAAAAATATTTACGGACCAACGCCACGCCCAATCGAGTTTTTTAAACAAGTACCAACCGTATATTACGTACCCGATGTTATAATTTTACACTCCTTTAGCTTTCCCTCAGGCCACACAGCTACCGCATTTGGGTTGGCTTTGGCATTGAGTTTTTATTTTAATAATAAATATGTTACTTGCGTCAGCCTGCTTATAGCTTGCTTTGTAGCCTTCACTAGAGTCTATCTTATGCAACATTTTATAGTCGATGTAGTTATAGGAATGATTGTAGCTATGCTCATTGGCAGCGTTACGATAGTGCTATGTCAGCATGTAAGCGAGCCTAAATAATATCCTACCGGCCAACGAAATTAGCCTTACGTTTCTCTAAAAACGCGCTCGTACCTTCTTTAAAATCCTCACTTTCCATACAGTTGCCAAATGCTTCAATCTCCATCGCAAAGCCATCTTTAGTGCCATCATACACCGCATTCACACATTCAATTACCAACCCAATCGCCACAGGTCCTTTGCTTGCAATTTTATTCAAAATACTATGCGCCTTAGGCAATAACTCTTCCAAAGTCGTAACATAATTCACCAAACCCAATGCCAGCGCCTCATCAGCACTAATCATATCCCCCGTCATCAACATCTCCATAGCCTTGCCTTTTCCTATCAATTGCACCAAACGCTGCGTGCCTCCATAACCCGGCAAGATTCCCAAGTTCACCTCAGGCTGACCCAATTTCGCATTGTTGCTAGCTATTCTAAAATGACAAGCCATTGCCAATTCACAACCACCACCCAGTGCAAACCCATTGATAGCAGCTATTACAGGTTTTTTTGATTGTTCTATTTTGTTAAAAACCGAATGACCGCTCGCCGATAGTAGCTTACCCTGAGCCGATGTATAGTTCGCAAACTCAGCTATATCAGCCCCTGCCACAAATGCCTTGTCGCCAACGCCCGTCAGCACTATGCCGCACACGCTTTCGTCCGCCAATGCGGTGTCTATTGCCAAGCCTATTTGCAAAATTGTATCTATATTCAAAGCGTTCATTTTTTCGGGTCTGTTCACCGAAACCGTTGCTATGCCTTGCGTTACGTCGTACAATAAGTTGGTCATTTTTTTT
>JAYVJZ010000186.1:0-3123 GCA_043768865.1 Sphingobacteriales bacterium | reverse complement strand
CAACCATAACAAACTACTTGTTTTTTTTTAGGGCGAGCCCCCCTACTTGCCCAGAGTGGACACACGTTGCCCAACTTTGGTAGGCAAGTAGGGGGTCGGTGCTCCGTTCTCGCTCTTTTTTTATCACACCTCCAACCGAATATATTTTTCTAAAACCATCTTAGAAAGGCAACGGTATTATATTTAGAAACAAAAAAAAGGAGCTCCACTCAGCCCCTCTCGCAACCTAACGGTAGTATAGGTAAAAAAGCGATTCATAAAGCGATTCATAAAGCGATTCACAAAGCAATTTCAAAAGCGATACAGAAAAAAGCGATACAGAAAAAAGCGATGCAGAAATGCGATACATAAAGCAATTTAAAAAGCGAAACAGAAAAAAAATTAAAAAAAAGGGATATAAAAAAGCGACAGAATAAAGTTTTTTTCAGCCTTTTGTAATTTATAAGAAAGTCATCTAATAGATGTAATTACACAAAGTGCAATTTTCAACAGTTGCCATTTATTTAGAAAGACATTGCAATAAAAGCATTTTTGTTGAAAGCAGTTTCAATATATTAGTTTTTACAATTTAACAATTTTCACAATTGTGAGTTCCAACAAAAAGGTAGTGCCGCTTTTGAAGGCGGCACTGTGTCTATTGACGAGGCGTATGCGAAGCCGCCCCAATACGAATACGGGCGTCTTCGCATACGCCTCGAGTACGGGCCGCTTTGCGGCCCGTACTCGAGGCAATACAGCCTGAATGAGCAACATCAAAACGCTATCGCACCAACCCTGCCGAAACACTCTTCACTCATTAGCATTTCGCTATCTCATCAGCCTAACCTGCAATCTTTATAATTAAAACCCGAAACCCAAACGCATCAACCCTGCCGCACTCTCCTCACTCATTAGCATTTCGCTATCGTATCAACCCTGCCGCACACTTTTCATTCTCCGCCCGAGCGTGCAGCCCTAAATTCATATCAACTTTATGCGATTCGACCTATATTTTACGCATCTGCCAACGACATTCAATTAAAAATTGCAGTCGCTGTAGCACATTGTTTTTTATTATACTAAACCGCCACTACCGCAGTGCGATTCAATGATAGCAACAGATTGCAGGGATATATCTTGTTCCCTTTCACCACACTACGCCATGTTATGAATTAGGGTTTTCCCTAATTCTTTCTATAATCGCCACTTTTTTTTGAGTTTTTGAAACCTTTTGAAATGATATGCCGTATAAACTTACATAACACAAATCGAAGGTTAACAAATTTCTAAAAATTCACACTATGAAAACTCTTATTACCCTCATCACACTTTTAGTAGCAAGCATCAGTAGCTTAGTTGCACAGCCGGTATCGTCTCCTGCTTCGTTTGAGTACTGCCTAGGCGGCACTCCTTCGTTTACATTAAGCGGTTGCCACCACTACGCTTCTACACCTGTCATAGCAGGTATCGGCACTATTTTCAACTCAGGCACATTGGTTATGTACACCAACTCATCAGTAGTTTATACGATTACGGGATTCAATGCCGACGGCAGCTCATGCGGCTCGGTAAGCGTACCTGTAACGGTTAATTTCCCAACTGACTTTTCATTAGACCCTGCATCATCAAGTTTTTGCCCTGGTCAATCGACAGTTATAACCGCATCGGGCGCGGGTAACACTTACAGTTGGGCACCTGCAACAGGTCTTAGCACCACCACTGGACCAAGCGTAACCGCATCACCAATGGTAACGACTACATACACTTGCGTTGGCTTCAATCCAAGCACGGGCTGTTCTTCAGAGAAGATTATGACTATTTATGTAGGCGACCTACCGGTTGTTACAATGGTAAGTGGTACAAGCGGCACCACCTGCGCATCGACAGCTAAAATCATCACTGTACGTAAGACAGGCTTAGGCGGATTGATATGCACTCCTGCATCAACAAGCAACAAGATTAACGATACTACATTTGTATTAACACCATCTACTTCGACTACATATTCATTCACACCAATAGGCAGCACAGGTTGCATAGGTGCTGCAACGACGTATGCCTTGGCGGTGAACAACCCTGCAGCAGGCAGCATCGCTTCATCACAAGGAGTTACGTTGTGCGGCGGAGCGACTACGACATTAACCACCTCTTACAACAGTGCTTATACATACAACTGGGTAGCAAGTGCAGGACTAGTAGTACTAGGAGGCAACGTAGCCACAGCAACACCCACAGCCACTACAACATACACTTGCAACGTTACAAATGGCGTATGTACAGTATCAAAAACCATCACAATCAACGTAGCTGGCGTAGCACCTTCATTGAGCCTTAACACAAGTGCCGCTACTATGTGTGCATCGGGTTCGGTTAGCTTATCAGCAAGTGCAGCAGCGGGTTCTAGCATCACATGGGCACCTGCATTTGGATTAAACACTACCACTGGTGCGAACGTAACGGCCTCTCCATCAGCCTCTACAGTATATACAGTAACGGCATCGAACGGCGGCTGTTCAAACACAAAAATGGTAGCAATCGGGTTGATAAGCGATATAAACTTAACAGTACCGTTGGCAAATATCAACTTATGCCCTGGTCAAAAGATATTATCAGACTTAAACTTGATCACTACCAACAATGCAACGGCCTACACATGGAGCTCGCCAAGCACAGTAGAAGCGCAAACTTCAAACAACGGAACAGTATATTTAGCACCAACACAAAACACAGTATATACAGTAACGGCAACGAATGCAGCATGCAGCGCAACAGCGACTATCAGCATCAACATCGTAGCATTGCCGAATATTAGCATCGGAGAAACAGAAACAAGCATCGTGTCGGGTAGCAGCTACGTACCGAATATAACCACAGACGCAACGACGTTTCAATGGTTGCCTTTAGAAGGAGTATTAAACGGAACAGAAGCCAATGCAACATTCAGTCCTTCAGTAGCAACAGTATATACATTGACAGTGTTGGAGAGTGTAGGTCAATGTGCAAGCACGGTTACGTTATCAATCAATGTGTTGCCGTTGCGCGATGCTAACTTGACCGATGCAGCAGCGATGAGCGTAGAGAGTGCATATCCTAATCCTGCGAACGACGTTATAAACATAAAAATGACAAGTGCAGTGCAAGGAA
>JAYVJZ010000185.1:0-4158 GCA_043768865.1 Sphingobacteriales bacterium | reverse complement strand
GTATAATAACCAAAATGTGCCCCGATGTCCAAAAACGCAGCTTTTGATTCTAACTGTTTTATCAAGTACTTGGCTAAGCGCAATTCGGAACTATGCGTTTTGCCTCCCGTTAAGTAAATATCAATAGCTGCGGGCAGCGCTATTTTCATCTTATTATCAAAAAATAAACCCGTAGTAACCAATTTTTCTTGTTTGTGTTTTGGATATATAAGTTCACGATGTGTCATTGCAACTACGTACTTATAGGGGTTGTATAACATACGTTGAAGCCTAGTACACCGTGCCTTTTGTTCTACTTTAGCTAGTGCTGCAAGGAGGCTATGAGATACTTGAGGGTTCATACGATTGTGTAGATATATTGTTATGGTTAATGTCAAACATACAGATAGTAGCGGCATACAAAACTATACTGCAACTAAATCAAGAACAATTAAATTATTTCAAACAAGTAATCGTAAACAATCGTGTCAATCGGGGGGGTGCTATAATAATTGTGAAATTTGTTGCATATTTGCGTCTAAGTTAAGGTAGATATTACTCAATAACTTAAATTAAAATAAAATTATGAAAACCTTTTGTCTATTTACATTCATCGCATTTACACAGATAACAATGGCACAAACTAAAATGAAATCGACGCACTTGAGTATTTTTAAAAATGGTAGTTACTATTGCATGCAAGAGGGCATCGGCAAGGTGGCGAATAAAAATTTTAGCGTTGTGGTGCCCGACAATCCTCTGTATGGCACTATTTGGATGGCAACTACCAAAGACGCTAAAGTGAATTATATAAACGTGAAACAAGACACCGTGAAAACCAAACATGAGGTCGAAACTTTGCTTGATATGCTCAACGCCAACAAAGGCCGTATCGCACGATTAACGATGAACTACGGCGGCACTGCTCCTTTGGTTGAGGTAGGTGGTACTATTGTTAAATATTATTCTGACAGAAATACTGTTAAGTTGAAAAGTGGAGACAAGACGTCAATGCTTACTTTGAATAATTTAGTAAAAGTTGAAATAGAGGGCGAGCCAGTAGAACGCTATGAAATGGATAGTTTTGCTAGGGTGGCACGAGTGTATGTAGATAAGACGAACGGTGAGCTGCCATTTAGTATGATATATATGCAAAATGGTATGAATTGGGTGCCCGCTTATGCGTTAAAATTGACCGATGATAAAATTGGACGATTGGAGATGAAAGCCACAATCGAAAACAATACGGAGAATATCGTGGATTGCGACGTCAACCTTGTAGTGGGGAACCCACAGATGGCGTATGCTAATCAAATAGACCCTATCGCACAAGGATATTTCCCACAGCCCGTGCAACAACAATATAACTACAAAGCCATGCAAATGAATAACGTAGCTCCTGCCACGGCTGATTATGAAAGTACTTACTCAGGTGCTGCTCAACCTTTCAATCAAGAGATAACATACACCACCGAGGGCGAAAAAGACAACGACCTCTATCACTATCGCTTAGGTAGTATATCGATGAACAAAAACTCCAAAACCATAGTGCCTATTTCTACCAATACTATAATCTACAAAGACGTGTACGAAGTTGATTTGTATGATTACACCAACTACTTCAACAACCGAGCTTGCTATCAAGACCCTAATCGCAAGTTCGAAGCATATCATTCATTGAAATTCGTAAACAACACCAAAGCACCCCTCACTTCGGCGTCTATATTTGTAGTAAACGAAAAAAATGAACCCTTGGCACAAGACCAAATAAAATACACTCCCATCAACGGAGAAGCGTCCGTAAGACTAAGCAAAGCAATAGATGTTATAATCGAAAGTAGTGAAGAAGAAAAAACCCGTACCGACAATTATAAAAAAATAAACAAACAAAACTATGGATTGGTGGTAATAAAAGGAGAAATAGAGGTAGCAAATTACCAAGACAAAGCCATCATCTTAAAAACAAGCAAAGTAGTGAATGGTGAAGTAACCACACAGAGCGATAACGGTAAAACAACGAAATTAAAAAATAATTATTACGGCTACCTCAACCCAAACACTACTATCAATTGGGATATAGATCTCGCCCCCAATCAAAAGAAAAAAATAACCTATGAGTACGAAGTACTCGTACCGATGTAATCATTACTAACCACACCTAATATATGACCCAAAACATAGCAATAGCTATACACGGAGGGGCAGGCACTATTTTAAAAAGTGAAATGACTCCCGCTAAAGAACACGCCTATACCCTGGCCTTGACACACTGCATCAATGTTGGTTATATGTTATTGCAACAAGGTCATAGTGCTGTAGATGCCGTAACGGCAGCCGTCGCAGCGTTAGAAGATGAAATACTATTCAACGCAGGACGGGGCGCCGTGTTCACCCACAAAGGCAGCAATGAAATGGACGCAGCACTCATGCGTGGCGATACGCTAGAGGCGGGTGCAGTAGCAGGCGTTCGCAACGTGCGCAACCCAATACACCTCGCACAAGCAATTATGCAACACAGCGGACACGTTATGCTCAGTGGTAAAGGTGCAGCTGAGTTTGCGATAAAAATGAAACTGCCATTGGAAGACGATGCCTATTTTTTTAGTCAAGATAAATACGATCAATGGCTATCGGCACGCCACAGCGACCACTACATGCTAGACCACATAAGCGACCAAAAGCGTGGGACAGTTGGCTGCGTTGCTATGGACCAAGATGGCAACCTAGCAGCAGCCACCTCTACAGGTGGAATGACAAACAAAAAATACGGACGCATAGGCGACACGCCAATCATCGGCGCAGGTACTTATGCCAACAACGACACCTGTGCCATATCCTGCACCGGCCACGGCGAGCTATTCATACGTTGCGTAGTAGCTCACGATGTCTCTTGCCTTATGTCCTATCGACACCTCAGTCTGCAGCAAGCCTGCGACCTCGTAGTCAAAGAAAAATTAGTGAAAATAAAAGGAGAAGGTGGCTTGATAGCCATTGATAATCAAGGCAATCTGCATTATAGTTTCAATAGTGAGGGAATGTATAGAGCGAGCATGAGCTCCAATCAAGCGCTGCACATTGGTATTTATAAAGACTAAAAGTTTATCAAACACTAGTGCCCTAAGTTGCCACTTAATTGGTTTTAGGGTTTTTGTTCATGTCGCTATTGCTATGTTTTATATTTTTGGATACCATTATTTTTTGCTACCATATTTTTTTATAAAATAACGGTAGCCCAATTACAAACCTAACTTTTAGAGTAGAGATTCAAATAGGTGAATCGAATTATAATATAAAGGTAACTACAATAAAATTATATCCCTTCAACGCTAAAAACCAACTATATATCAACTACGAAAAATAGTATTACTCCATCTCCAAATCAACATCAAAACGCTCCTGCCAAGGCAAACCCTGAGCCCCTAACTCCGCCAAAAACGGATCAGGATCGAGCTGCTCCACATTCCAAACACCCGCTCCGCCCCACAGCCCCATCATAAAAAGCTTCGCCCCCAACACCGCAGGCACCCCAGTAGTATAGCTTATGCCCTGCGATTTAGTCTCCTCATAACACGCCGCATGATGACAATTATTCCAAATATAATACGTCTTGATTTCACCATTTTTACGCCCCTTTATCCGACACCCTATTGACGTCTGACCTGTATAGTTCTCCCCCAAATCACCCGGATTAGGCAACACCTCTTTCAAAAACTGTATCGGTACAATCTCAATCCCCTTATACACAATCGGGTCGATACGCGCCATGCCAATATTCTGTATCACCCTCAAGTGCGTAAGATATTCCTGCCCAAAGGTCATCCAAAAACGAGCACGCTGCAAGCTCGGATAATGCTTGACAATACTCTCCAGCTCCTCATGATAAATCAAATACGAATCCTTAGGCCCAATATCAGGATATGTAAGCACCCGCATCACCTCATGCGGCGCCGTTTCCACCCACGCACCATTCAACCAATACTTACCCTTTTGAGTAATCTCACGTATGTTGATTTCAGGATTAAAATTAGTCGCAAACGCCTTGCCATGACTGCCCGCATTCGCATCTACTATATCCAACTCCAACAACTCATCAAAATGATGCTTAGCCGCATACGCCGTAAAAACATTCGTAACACCAGGGTCAAAACCACAACCCAATATAGCCGTTAAACCAGCTGC
>JAYVJZ010000184.1:0-12961 GCA_043768865.1 Sphingobacteriales bacterium | reverse complement strand
AGCAATGCAAGCATTACAAATTCCCACTTCATTTTATCTACTATATAATTTTGAGCTTTTATTCGTCCTGCTAACCGATACTCTTTGAACGGTATTTTTTTGATTAGTTTTGTGATATCTTCAAGGAAAATCTTGCAATCTTCGTTCGTAAGTTGTGGTTTGCATTGTACTAATATCAACAAAGTTTTTTCATTTGGACTGATAAAATCCCGTATAAAATGTGTTGTATTTTTGATGATAATTCTGTCTTTTTGCAACAGTGAATCGTTATTGAAACGTAGATAGGGCAATGCAATTGGCTGTGGTAGTGCCATTTTATAACGTGCAAGTTGTAGCGGCGTTATTACTTGTTTTACGTATTGATTTAACTTCAGAGAATCACTAAGGGTTTTAACGTCTCTTAAAAATGCAGTATCATAAATAGAAACCGGATGCGTTAAGGCAATAAAATTCAAATCGAAATCACTTGTATATTTTTTGCTGTACGATGTGTAGAACTCCATATCATCATCGTTGCTTGGGAAAAAATTCTCAAGATCATAATTGAATCTTAACCCAAAACCAACCGTTATTAAAGCCACTAAAGATATAATCAAATAACCTATAACTATTGTTAATGCTGACTTTTTTGGATTGTTGCGTAGGTAATTTTCAATTTTAAACATCTACAACAAAGGTACTAAAATCAAATCATATCTATGTTTACATTAACCACAATATGCAATACTTTTTACTAATTTAGTGTAAAAGATGCCATCTGGAATTAACAATTAATTTTAATTCATTTTTAGGTTTAACAAAATAATATTTAAAAATGAATGTATGATAAGCCTAAACTGTGTTTTTAGATGAATGATTGCATTACAAGTTGAGATTGATGTAAGACATAAATCTAGTTTTAGTTACTATAAATACTTGTAAATAAATCAGCCTACTATTTAAACAACTGATAAATAATAAAACTAAAAAAATAGGCTAATAAACCTAGTGCAAAAAATTGTCCCAACGCAACTTTTAAACTTTTTGTTTCGCTGTATGTAATAGCAAAAGTGCTCATACACTGCATCGCAATGGCAAAGAAAAACAAAAGCGAAAGCGTAGTTGCCGTCGTATAAACTGGGCTGCCGTCGGGTCGTTTAACTTGCTGCATACGATCAGACAGGTTGGCAATTGGTGCGTCAGGCTGTTGTTGATAGATAGTTGCCATACTACCAACAAATACCTCGCGTGCTGCAAATGAGGTGATTATTGAAATGCCTATTTTCCAATCAAAGCCTAAGGGTATAATTGCAGGTTCTATGTATTTTCCAAAATATCCTGCATACGATTTTTCTAGTTTATTCTCTTCTGTAACCTCATTGGGAGTAGGACTGTAGCTGACAGATGCCCACAAAAGTATAGAAATAAATATAATTATTTTGCCTGCGTCTTTTACAAAAAGTGATGTTTTATTGAGTACTTGTAATGCAATATTTTTAATAAGGGGCATTCTATATACTGGCATCTCAAGAAAAAATAGTGCTTGCGTTTTTGATTTTATAAACATAGATAGTAACAGAGAAACGAGCAATGCCATTATCAACCCAAACATATAAAACCCAAGCATGACAAGGGCTTGCACGCTTATCGAACCTATATATGCATCTCTAGGTACGAGCAAAGAAGTAAGCAATGTATAAACAGGAATGCGTGCCGAGCAACTCATGAGCGGTATTACAAGCAGTGTGAATAGGCGCTGCTGCGGATTTTCAATTGTTCTGCAAGCCATTATAGCAGGCACAGCGCAGGCAGCACCTCCTAGTAGCGGTATTACACTTTTGCCATTCATGCCAAAATATTCCATCGTTCGGTTGCTGATAAAACTAATTCTACTCATATAACCGCTTTCTTCTAAAAAACTTATAAACCCAAAAAGCAAGGCTATTTGAGGGATAAAAATAATAACTCCCGATATGCCTGCCAACAGCCCATCGGTGATCATGCTACTCCACCAAGCCTTCGGCAGTATCGATGCTACTAGTTGTGTCAATGCGTTCATACCTGATTCTATGGCGTTTTGAGGCCAAACCGAGATAGTAAACAACAATTGAAATCCCATTAACAGAATGAACAATAAGAATAGAATTCCAAATATTGGATGTAATAAAAAATTATCAATCTTGTGTGATTGTATTTTTTGTATATCAACTTTTTTTGTTAAAGTTTCTGTTATGACTTTATCTATTTTTTTGTATCGAGCAGTTATATCATTGGCCTGCCACGTTGCTATTGCAGGTTTTTGGGTAATTACTTTTTCTGATATTTCAATGCGTTGAAACGCCGGTATGTGTGTGTTATATTTTGATTGACTCAGACTAAGATAATTAAAATAGAGTGCATCATCGTTGGTTATAGATTGAATTTCAGCTAACAATTTATCATTAGGATTTTCAAAAAAAGTCTTGATTGGTGGGGCTATTGGTTGTGCTAATAAAATTTTTAATTGCGAAATACCTTCTCCTGTTTTTGCATTTATAGGAAGTATTTTTACCCCAAGTTGAAGGCTTAATTTTTCAATATTAAAAAAACTACCTTGTTGTCGTAACGAATCGATCATAGTGAGTACAAGTAGCGTCGGGAGTTGTAGGTCGATGAGCTGTGTACAGAGCAGAAGCTGCCTTTTTAGGTTAGTAGCGTCGGCCACAATAATTATCGCATTAGGGCTGACTTCATTGTTTTTTTGCATTAGCACATCGTAGGTGATACGCTCATCTATCGTACGAGGGTGCAGGCTATTGATGCCGGGCAAGTCTATAATCGAAACGTTTTTTTCACTTATTTTTATGGTCGCTTCATGCTTCTCAACAGTAACCCCCGGGTAGTTGCCTACCTTTTGTTGTAAACCAGACAACCTATTGAACAGCGTTGATTTGCCACTGTTAGGGCAACCAACCAAAGCAATTTTAAGTGAAATGTCGGGCAAAAAATTATATTAGATTATTGAAATAAATAAATGATCACTATGCCAAACCAACTGAATTAATTATTTTTTTTGCAAAGTAGTGATACAAACTCTACAAAAGTACGTACTCCAAAACCATTGGCACCTGCCGATTTATAATTATTTTTTTTAAGGTTCCAGGCACAACCTGCTATGTCCATGTGCATCCACGGATAGCTTACGAAATGTTGCAAAAACTTAGCTGCTGTTATAGACCCGCCCGACGGGCCGCCTATGTTTTTCAAATCGGCAAACTCAGACTGTATCAGTTCATCATAATCGTCCCACAGCGGATGTTGAACATAGCGTTCATACGCCGCCTCGCTTGCCAATTGAAACGTGGTAGTGTTTTGAGCATCGGCAGTTGAATAATAACTATATGCAAATGGCCCAACAGCTCGCATACTCGCCCCTGTTAGCGTAGCTATATTTATGACCAATTCAGGGTTATATTTCGCCGCATACGTCAAGGCGTCGGCTAGTATCAAACGCCCTTCTGCATCAGTGTTTAGGACTTCTACTTGCATTTTGTTGTACATCGTTATTATATCGCCAGGCACATAAGCATTGCTTCCAATTACGTTGTCGGTGGAAGGTATCAAGGCGATAACGTAGTAGGGTAATTTCAATTTCGCTATCGCACAAATAGCACTCGCTACCGCAGCTGCGCCTGCCATATCGGTTTTCATGTGGTCCATGCTATCGGGTGTGGGCTTGAGCGACAGTCCGCCCGTATCATACACTACTCCTTTGCCAACAAGTAATAGCGGGTTTTTATTAGTTGCTCCTTTGGGTTTGTAGGTCATGATTGTAAATGTGGGCTCTTTTTTGCTTCCTTGATTAACAGCTAAAATACCTCCCATCTTTAGCGACTGTATTTTTTTTAGATTCAATACCTCCACTTCAACACCTGCCTGCTCCCCCATCGCAGTAAAGCGTTTCGCCATTTCAACAGAAGTCAGCGTGTTGTAAGGCTCGTTTACCAAATGTTTACATTGATTCGTAGCCTCAATTATAGTATGCAATCGAGCGATGTTTTTACCATCTTCGTTTTGTGTGAGAACGTCTATTTGTGCTAACGAATTTTTTTTATTATTAATAATTTTCTTGTACTCATTGAACTGATAATTACCTAGTGCCATGCCCTCGGCTGCATAATAAGCAATGTTGGCAGAGGTAGTACAATTCACTATTTGTACTTGTTTGAATTGATACTTGTTAATCACCTCACACAAATCAGCTGCCCTGCGGCGTAGTAAGTCATTACGCATTATCAATTCGTTATGAATAGGATATTCTAGTATGAATTTTATGTTGTTGCCAGAGTTAAACGTTATGCCATTTTTGATTTTTAATTGTGCAGCTGCAAAGGCAACTTCATGATTCGTTAAGTTGGTTTTTGACAAATCATTTTCATTTTCTACGAGATAAATTATCGGTAATTTTTCGTTTAATTTAGCTATTGAGGCAATTTTCATAAAGTATAAAAGTAAGATTAATGTGAAGGCCAGATGACCGATGTGCAAAAGTACGTTGCTAGTATAAATTTAACAAAACAAAATGAAAGTTTTAAATAGTGAAAGTTCAGGCATTTACCCAATTTTTCTTTTCTTGTTCTATGTGGTGCAGCACCACATCTACATTATAATTTTTTTTGATAAAATCGACGCAAGCATCAGCTGCATAAACACTGCGGTGTTGCCCTCCCGTGCAGCCAAAGTTAATCTGCAGGCTATCAAAGCCACGTTCGATGTAGGTCTTGACGCCTTCATTGACCAACTGCTTGACGTTATGCATAAACTGCGGCATGATAGTATTTTCTTCAATGTATTTTTTGACTACTTCATCTCTGCCCGTTAGGTGCTTATACTCCTCATGTCGCCCCGGATTGTATATAATTCTACAATCAAACACAAACCCTCCACCGTTGCCGCTAGCATCGTCAGGTAGTTTTTGCTTGAATGAAAAGCTATTTACGTAAACTTTCAATTTGCTGTTTAGGCCTAAGGTTACCGCCTGAGGTTGCTGTTTATATTTTTCAATCATACCCGCTTCAGTCAGCTTAGTGAGGGCGGTGATTAACTCATTTATTTCAATAGGCAAATGTTCGTCTTTTAACCATTGTTTTAAGTTAAGCAGCGCCAAAGGTATGCTTTTTAGAAAATGCTCTCTACGCTCAAACAAGCCCCTATAGCCATACGAACCAAGGGTTTGAAGTATTCTTATAAATACGAAAGCAGGCAAATAATGTAGGAATTTTTCTTTATCGAAATCAGGGTGCACATGAGCCACTTTTTGACAATAATAATCTATGTAATCGTTTTTTTCTTCTTTCGTAAAATCGGCTCTAGCCTGCCAAAGTAGCGACACTATATCATACTGCAACGGCCCTTTTTTGCCTCCTTGATAATCTATAAAATAAGGAGAATCATCTTTTATCATAACGTTGCGGCTTTGGCAATCGCGCATCATAAAAAAATTATTGTCTGCCTCTAACACGTATTCAGTAAGCGTTTGGAAGTTATTTATAATTTCTTGTCCGTTATAGATTATTTTTTGAGGGCGTAAAAAGTAATACTTAAAATAAAACAAATCGGCCATTATAGCATTTGCGTCAAAGGCCTGCCCATTGAAGCATACACCATAGTTTAAGTCTTTGTGCCCATTGATTTGCAATTGAACTAGCTGCGCTAACGTAGCTTTTATCAATGCTGCTGCGTCGTGTTTGTTTTTTATTATCAAATCAAATAAAGTAATATTGCCTAAGTCTTCTAGCAAATAAGACAAGCCGTCAGCAGCAGCAATATATACCAAAGGAACAGGAATATGTTTGGATATAAAATTCACACTAAATGCTATGAAAGCAGCATTTTCATACATATTGACGTTATACGCCCATAGCGCAGTGTGATTGTTACTCATCAAACGAACGTAGCTCCTGTCGCTACCTGCCATTGGCAGCATTTGATGACTATGAGGGGTTTCATTAAAATATTTTTGAAACAAATCATACCCTACAGAGGTGTCAAATTGCATTTACGTTATTTTATAAAATTATCCTAAAATTTATAATTCAAATTCAACGTATAATTACGAGGACCTTCTGCAAAGGCAGGTCTGAAGTAATAAAATCTATTAAAACAATTTTTTACATTGACATTTAACATTAGATTCTTATTGACTTGATACCCCAACCTGAAATCAAAAATTATATCCCCATTTTTTCTTTCTAATATATACTCATATACGCCCGGTATGAATGCAAGCAACTCATTGTTTATACGCTCCATCAGGCTTACATATTGCATTGCCCCACCAATAGTACACTTCTTATATATTACATTCAGGTCGCATTTGGCAGTACGGCTGTTTCTAAAAAACATAATGTTTTTTAAATCATCTTTGTCTGTTTTTATTATATTTCTTTTCAACGCTGCGAAATACTCTAATCTTGTAATATCAGTCGTGTCAAAGGTGTTTCCATTTTTAGTGATTTCGTATTGTCTGAATGGCAAAGCATAATTAACACCTGCTAAAAACTGAACTTGACAAGCCCCAATTTTTCCCTGTCCCATGATACTGAGTTCTGAACCGGCTATGCGTGTATCGCCAATATTTTGCGACTGAAAATCACCCGAAGGCAGATAATTAAATTCCATCATTGTATTGTATTCTTGCCAATAAGCAGCTACGTCAATCAACATTTCCCAATTGTTAATTTTAACTCCTTGCTTCACACCAAACTCCGCATTCCAGCCGCTTTCTGGTTGTAGTTTTGCATTTGGAATAAGTCCAATACCTACATTGGTTTCAATGAATTTTTCAGCTATAGTTGGGAATCTGTAGCCTTCGCCATAAGAGGCTCTTAAAAATGTAGCTTTGCCGAGTGTTTTGCTGACACCAAAGCGTTTCAACAACCCTGATTTTCCATTAACTGAATCAACTGAAAAAATCTCGTATCTTGCACCTAGCGTAAAGTTTAAGCGTATTCTTTTTAATTTGTAATCTACTTGTCCAAATCCCGCAGTGTTTGTGCTCTCATGGTCTCCATAAATTACTGATTTTACATTGCCAATTTGATTAACAGCACCTGCTACAAAATTAAGCCCAAGTTTATCTATCGATTTATTCCAATTGAACTCACTATAATATACGTTGGGGCGCGATGTTTGGTTATTGTTGTTCACGTTATTAGAATTAAAATACCTAGTTTTAATTGAAAAACTATGACCCGATTTTGTAAAATAATCTATAAAAGGGTCGAACGTAAATCGTGTTGAGTAGTTAATATTGGAGCTTATAGCAGAGGCTTTGTAAGCTCCTTCAATGCCATTTTCCCATATAAAAAAAGAGCCATTGATTCCACGTTGATAGTTTAAATTGATACCTACTGCCAATCCTGCTATTTGCTTGATTCTATAACGAGTATTAAAATTAACTCGTCCGCGGGTTTCGTCTGACCCTTTTCTAAAACTAGTCGTGGTAAAATAATTAGCCCCTACCACTAAATCAAATTGTTTGAATTTCTGCTTGTGTGCAAAAGCCAATTGGCTTTCGTTAGGGACGGTTGCAGTGCCTAACCACCACGCCTTACGCGAATCGGCTGTGTTGCCATACACCGTTTGTGTGAGTATCAATTTTGTTTCTGGTGTAGAGGTAGGATATGCACTGCGAAAGTTAATCACACCATTCATTGCCGATGAGCCATATACTGCTGATGCAGCTCCTTTTATAACCTCTACTTGCTCTACATTTTCAATTGGCATAAAGCTCCATTTAGTATCGCCAGCGTCGGCCGTGCTCAACGGAAGTCCATCGACAAGAATCGCCACTCGGCTGCCTGCACCATAAGTGAATCCACTACCTGCCCGTATGTTTGCCTGCCCATCTACGATGTTCACCCCCGGCACTCTGTTCATTATTTGATCCATGCTCGATGGCGTATTGTTAGCAATGAAACTCTTAGGTATCACCTCCATACTCACCGTTTCTTCTCGCACATCTCTTGCATAACGAGAAGCAGAAATAACAACCGTCGCCATTTGTTGAACAATTTCTTTGACTTTGATGTCGATTGTGAACACTTGATTGGCTGCCAACGT
Organism: Sphingobacteriales bacterium; assembly: GCA_043768865.1. Taxonomy (GTDB): domain Bacteria; phylum Bacteroidota; class Bacteroidia; order Chitinophagales; family JAYVJZ01; genus JAYVJZ01. Next base: position 4,879 of record JAYVJZ010000184.1, on the reverse strand, counting down.
AATGTTGGTATCGAGTTTTTCATACCCAATGTATGAATATATAATGTTGTATGTGCCTGGTTTCAAATCAATAGAAAATTTTCCATCAAAATCAGTTACTACGCCCGTTTGACCTTCGTTGATTATTACACTTAATCCAAACATAGGCTCGTTGGTTTTTGCATCTAATACCTTACCTCGTAGCGTTGCCATTTGTGCATTTGATGTTGCGTAAAAACAAAGCATCGCAAATGTTGCAAGTAAAAATTTATTCATGTTTAATGGTTTATTCTTTGATTATATTATAAGAATGTACAATAATACTATTTTTTTTTAGTTCACAAAAATTGATTTCAATTATTAAGTTGGATGCCAGTATAGCTGATATGAGTGCACTATTTACGCTTAGATGACGACTTTAAAATAAAAATCATTTCAAAGCATTAATACTAACAATCATACCAAATTGAACAACAGATTTGGCGGGGCCTACTTCTGAATAAAACCCAACACCGTCAATGGGAAAATAACGCAACCCCAACGTGAGCTCAAGCGAAACAGGTAGGTAGTTAAAGGGCGGTTTTGTGTTGTTTGCGTTGTTATTTATATATTTCAAAGTAGAATATTTAATCCCCGCTCCCACTCCAATAAACATATCTAACTTTTGATCGGTTGCAAAGTGCAAATTGCCTCTTACACTCAGGGCAACAGACGTATAATCTACCTCGTTAATTATGTTTCTAGTGTCCCGTACTGAGCCTTTGAGTTGTATAATATTAGACACCAAACCTATGCCTATCCAATCTTTGAGGGCGTACTCCCCTTTCAAGTGCAACACCCCAAATTCTTTTTTGTTAACGAAACTTACATCGTTTGTGGTTTCTAATATAAAGGTTTTCAACTTGAACGAAGGCCCCATACCGGCACTAATGAACCAATCACCTTCTACGAAACAATCTTTTCGTTCTGCTAATTTTCTTAAATACTCAGGGGATTGTGCGTTGATATAAGTTACTATAAAAGTAAAAAAAAATACAAAACCAACTATTTTTTTTAACTGCTCCATAGTGGTATCAGAATAATTAAATTATAATTTATTAGATCGAATGGAAATACACAAACCTGATTGAATGAGTGATTTGGCAGGGCCTAACTCTACATACAACCCAATGTTGTTAGTAAGATAATACCGTAAACCTGCAGTGCATTCCATCGATATAGGGATTAAAAAATTATCCATAGGAGTATAATTTGGATTTTGAGTTACAAAGTCAAACTGATTGTATTTATACCCCAGCCCACCGCCTAAATATAAATCTAGTTTATTGTTGGTATAATAATGTAGATTTAACCTTAAAGATAGCGCTAATGATTGATAAAATAGGGCACTTTTGTACTCAAAAATATCTCGTGCATTCCCTTGAAATCGAACATAATTGCAAACCATGCCCACACCTAGCCAATCGTAAATAGCATACTCTGCTTTGGTGTGTATAATACCAATTTTAGTAAAAGAAGTAAGGTCGTCATTGCCAATCAATCCTTGTACATATAGACGTGTGCCTGTGCTTGGCCCAAACCCTCCGCTCAGCACCCAACTTCCAGGCATGAAGCGGGTATTTTTTTTCTCAATTGTATTGTTATTGCTTTCATCACTATAACGCAACTCAGTACCTTGAGCGTATATTCTATTAAATAAAATAGAAAATAAAACAAAAAAAAATATTTTTAAAGTATTCATAGCACTATATATTTTTCAAATATAGATACTTACTAGCAAAGTATTAGAAAACCTTTGTTTTTTTTAAAATTTTCCCCTTTGTTACCCTTTTTGAAACATAAAAAAAATAGCCGCCTACACATAAAAAAAAATACTAAAAAACAACAAAAAACAAGCAGTATTTTCGTAAAAATAAATAAAATACATCATCAAATAAATAGCCCATGTATCGATTTATAAAATTGATACAGCCCCTGTCAAATATAGATGTAGAAGTATTTTTTTGTATTACAAATCAACTATTATACCCTACTAATCACAACTCTGTTTGATTACGAATACCATATCAACTGCTGAATGATATTAGTTGTGATTGCACTACTAAAAAAATTATTGCCTACATTTTAAAAAAAATAATGCATAATTTGCTGATTTAAAAAAGCGTTTCAATTTTATTTTCGTATTTCACCTCCGCTTTCATTATTTTTAAATTTTATTTAATCAAAATACAACATAATGCCTTATATATTAGCAATAGACTCAGGCACAACGAGCGTCCGAGCGATTATCTACGATGAAAATTATACTACAATAGCCACTGCACAGCGTGAAATAACACAATATTATCCTGCATTAAATTTCGTAGAACACGACCCTATTGAAATTTATAATTTGCAATATGCCGTTTGTGTTGAGGCGATAAAAAAAGCCGATATTGCCGCCGTAGAAATCAAATCTATAGGCATAACAAACCAAAGAGAAACGACAGTAGTATGGGACAAAAGCACTGGCAAACCTATATATAACGCGATAGTTTGGCAAGATAAGCGCACTGTATCTTATTGCGATTTATTTAAAAAAACTGAACATAGAAAATTCATCGAATCCACTACTGGTTTGCAAATAGATTCTTATTTTTCGGCATTTAAGATATGCTGGATATTAGACAACATAGCTGGCGCTCGAGAGCAAGCCGAGCGGGGCAATTTATTATTTGGCACTATTGATACTTGGCTATTGTGGAAATTAAGCAAGGGTGAGGTACATGCAACAGATGCAAGCAATGCGAGCAGAACGTTGTTATTTGATTTAGCCTCTAACGATTGGTGCGAGCCGTTGTTGTCGCTTTTCAATATTCCTAAATCTATGTTGCCAACGATATGCAACACACATCATCATTATGCCACTGTGCAGATAGACAACGTACATATACCGGTGATGGCGATGGTGGGCGATCAGCAGGCTGCCTTGTGTGGTCATCAATGTTATAACTCGGGCGAGGCAAAAAACACGTATGGCACGGGTTGTTTTTTGTTGATGAATATCGGCACGGAAATTAAACGTTCTTCGCACCTGTTGATTACTACAGTAGCTTGGCGATTGGACAATGTAACGGCCTATGCGTTAGAAGGGAGTGTATTCAATGCTGGCAGTGCGCTGCAATGGTTGCGGGACGATTTGCAGATGATAGCAACCTACAACGATGTGGAAACCTGCTGCATGGCTGTAGAGGATACGGCTGGCGTGATTGTAGTGCCTGCTTTTGCTGGTTTGGGTGCTCCACATTGGAATGAACAAGCGCGTGGAAGTATAACCGGGCTGAGCCGAAATGCAAAACGAAATCATATAGTTAGAGCTACTGTTGAGAGTATTGCATATCAAAGTTATGATGTGTTGATGGCAATGCAAAAAGACGCTGGAGTGGCTTTGAAGCGTCTAAAAGTAGATGGAGGCGTGAGTGCTAGCGATTTCTTAATGCAATTCCAAGCGGATATTCTTCAATGTACTATCGAACGCCCTTCTAATAGGGAATGTACATCGCTCGGTGTGGCTATGTTGGCAAATTATAAAGGTGTGCTGCGGGTGGATAACAAAATTGAAAGCATTGAATTTGTACCTAAATTAAATGCTGATTTGCGAAATGAAATGATACAAAAATGGCGTAATGTGATTGACCAATTAGTGTGATTATATAAAAATAGTTTTGCAAAAATGTAATAATAAGCGAAGCTCTAGGTGTTATTGATATGTAAGGAGATTAGAATATAGCTCATTATTTTTGATGAAAAAACATCAAAAAAATTGCGGAAACAGAGCACCGACAGAGCAACTACCGATGTTTTGGTTTGGCATTTAATTTACTATGCAAGGGCTCACCCAAGTTGTTTTAATTTTGAATTATAGGTTGATATGTAGTATATTTACGTCCTAAAATGGAGTTGTTATTTCATATTTAGATACCATTAACCTAATTTTATTTTTTTTGATGCATGAATTTTGCAATAGTCTCACGCGGTATCAACGCTTAAAAACCTTGCCTGTGCAGGTTGGGGAGCTCACTATAGGCAACTTGATGCCGATTAGGATTCAGACAATGACCACTACTGACACGATGAACAACAAGGCGACTGTGGCACAGATAATTGCTTGTGCAGAGGCGGGTGCTGATTTAGTTAGAGTAACGGCCCCTTCTATAAAGGTGGCTACGCATTTGCAGATTATTAAAAAAGAATTGCGAGAAGCGGGGTATGCAACGCCGCTGGTTGCTGACATACATTTTACGCCAAATGCAGCTGAGATGGCGGCTCGCATAGTAGAGAAGGTTCGTATAAATCCGGGAAACTACATGGATAAAAAGAAATTTGAGGTGTTGGAATATGACGATGATTTGTATGCAAAAGAGCTTGAGCAATTGCATATCAGATTTTCGCCTTTGGTAAAAATATGTAAAGAATATGGCACGGCGATGCGTATAGGTACGAATCATGGGTCGTTGAGCGACCGAATTATGAGCCGCTTTGGCGACACTGCGGAGGGCATGGTGGTGAGTGCTTTAGAGTTTTTAGACGTGTGCGAATTTCATAATTATTATAATGTTGTGTTGTCTATGAAGTCGAGCAATCCGCAGGTGATGGTGCAAGCGTATAGGCTATTGGTGAAGAAAATGTTGGCACGAGGCAAGGTGTTTCCGTTGCACTTAGGCGTAACAGAGGCAGGCGATGGGGACGATGGCAGGATAAAATCTGCTATGGGTATCGGGGCATTGTTAGAAGACGGGTTAGGCGATACGGTGCGGGTATCATTGACGGAGGCGCCTGAGTTGGAATTGCCTGTGTGCAGGAATTTAATCGAGCGTTACAATCTACGAAGTGGGCATGTTGCTATTGCACCTATTGAGAA
>JAYVJZ010000183.1:0-8993 GCA_043768865.1 Sphingobacteriales bacterium | reverse complement strand
TGCAATCTAAAAAAATGAGAGACGATGCGCTCGACACGAACGCTATGACCGAGGAAGAGATAGAATTATTGTCGGCTATATTATTGAAAAAACAATAGCACCGCTACCAATGAGCATTTATCATCAACCTGTTCTTTTACGTACTGCTATACAATATCTGTTAGAGAACGAAACCGATACGATGTCAAAAGCTTACGTTGACGCGACTTTTGGAGGAGGTGGACACAGTCTAGAGATGTTAAAAGGATTAAAAAACTCGGACCAACTTATTGCCTTTGACAAAGACGATGATGCACTTAATAACCAAATCACCGACGAACGATTTACCTTAATCAATGCAGATTTTAAGTATATAAAAAAATACATGAAAATGCATAAAGTGCAAAATGTAGATGCTATACTAGCCGATATAGGGGTTTCGAGTTTTCAGTTCGATACGGCTGCTCGTGGATTTAGTTTTCGGTACGATGCACCTTTAGATATGAGAATGGATCAAAGTCAAGGCAAAACCGCTGCTGACGTGCTTTTGACCTATTCTGAGGAGCAATTGAAAACTGTTTTAGAGCAGTATGGAGAAATAACCAATGCGGCGGCTGTGGCTAATGATATAGTGAAAACGAGGCGTGGTAAGCCGATAGAGTCGATAGAAGAGTTAAAAATGGTACTTGAAAAACATGTGTATTCAAAACCTGAAAAATATTTGGCCTGCGTGTTTCAGGCGTTGAGAATAGAAGTGAATGGTGAGTTAGATGCCCTGAAACAGTTACTTTACGACGGCACAGAGTTGTTGAATAAGGGTGGCAGAATGGTCATTATTTGTTATCATTCACTTGAAGATAGAATGGTAAAGCAGTTTTTTAAAAATGGTTGTTTTGATGACGAACCCGCTAAAGATGAATTTGGAAATATTACACAAAATATACCTATGAAACCGCTGCTAGCCAAGGCTATAACACCCGATGCGATTGAATTGAAAAGCAACCCAAGGAGTAGAAGTGCGAAGATGAGAATTGGAGTTAAAAAATAAAACTATAAAAAATAGTCAGACAATAAAATTGAAAAATACCATAAAATAAATAAACAGTTAAACAAATAGTACCCCAATAATAGCTTGACTATTCCCACCCTAGTGAATATTTAATAAACAGAAATATAACCCAAGCAACAATGAGCAAAAATGAATATATAAACAAAAGTGAGGCCACTGAAACGAAAAAAAAGGGTTTGTTATCTAGAATTAGTCCTAAGTTCAACCTGTCGCTGAAGCATGAAAATATCGTTGCTAACTTGCCTTTTATAGGGTTTTGTTTTGTATTGGTATTGATATATATCACCAACTCGAGGTTGTCTGAGAGCAAAGTGCGGGCTATTAATAAAACCTCAAAAGAGTTGAAAGAATTGAAGTGGGAGTATAAATCGCTAAAAGCAGAATTAATGTATAGCACGCGGGAGAGTGGCATCGTACAAATGATGAAAGACATCGGCTTGCAAGAATTAACGGAGCCACCTATAATAATAGAAGACATAAAGACTAAATAATCAACTACATACGCACATAAAAAAATTAAAACCTAATCCAAACCAAAATACTATCATGAAAGCCGGCAATCACGTAAATATAAAATGGAGAGCAATATTGCTTTACGTTTGCTTTGTGTTTTTTGCAGTGGCGATACTTTTTAAAATTGCTAATATTCAATACCAAGAAGGCGACAAATGGCGTGCATTGGCAGATTCTATTTTAATAAAATCATTTCAAGTGCCTGCCGAACGAGGGAATCTTATAACGGAAAACGGCACAGTACTTGCGACGAGCATACCTATTTATAATATTGCGTTAGACCTCACGGCGCCTGCATTGAGAGATAGCTTGAAGTTAAAAATAAATGAACTAACGTCCTCACTTGCGAAAATTTGTACAGACTATACAGCCGAAGAGTACAAAGCGATATTAACAAAAGGACTTAAAGAACAATCGCGCTATACTAAAATAGCCAAAGGCGTTACGTACTCTCAGTTGCAATTGATAAAAAATTTACCATTAGTAAGAACAGGCAAATACAAGGGTGGACTTATAGTAGAAACCAAACAAAAGCGAATAATGCCTTTTGGCAGCCTTGCATTAAGAACAATTGGCTACACCAAAGACACCACCGAAGTGCACAACGCAAAAAGTATTGGTTTAGAAGCATATTATGATAATATACTCAAAGGAGTTGATGGAGTTGTGTTTAAGCAAAAAGTATCGAGCAATGTATGGAAAATAATCGATAACAATTTAGAAATAGAACCTCGCAACGGGCAGGATATAGTTACTACGTTAGACATCAAACTACAAGCATACGCAGATACAGCACTGCGAAAAAAAATGACTGAAAAGGGCGCCGAACGTGGTTGTTTGATATTAATGGAAACCAAGACAGGCAAGATACGGGCGATGGTCAATTTGTTAAAACAAAAAGACAGCCTCTATCATGAAACACACAACTTTGCTATCAATGAAGCGCAAGAGCCGGGATCAACCTTTAAGCTAGCGTCTATGTTGAGTATGCTCGATGATAACATCATCGATACCACAGATCAAATAGGAATAAATGGAGGGACGTATATGTTTCATTCTATTAAAATGACCGACAGTCACTCTTCTCTCAAAAACGTTTATAACGTATGCGAAGTTTTTGAACAATCCTCAAACGTAGGTACAGCAAGGCTTGTGTATAATGCTTACAACAACAATCCAATGCAATTCATACGTCATTTGCAAAAATATCATTTTACTGAAAAGCTCGGAATCGACCTATACGGCGAGGCCAAACCGTTCGTTACCACACCCGACAACAAGCAACTTTGGAGTGCAATATCGTTACCGTGGTTGGCTATAGGGTACGGAGTGCAGATAGCGCCAATACACACTTTGGCGTTTTATAATGCAGTAGCGAATGGAGGCAAAATGATGAAACCCTATTTAGTGAGTGAGGTACAAGAAGATGGCAAAACGATTCAAAAATTTGAACCCACAGTGCTAGAGGAGCAAATAGCAAGCCCCGAGGCAATCAAAATAGCAAAGGCACTTTGTGAAAATGTAGTGAAGTTTGGCACCGCCAAAGCCATATATTCTGATGTCTATTCGATAGGTGGAAAGACAGGCACAGCAAAAGTTTCAAGTGAAGGTAACTACAAAGCTATTCATTATCAAGCCTCTTTCGCAGGGTTTTTTCCAGTTGAAAATCCAGTATATAGTTGCGTAGTAGTAATGATATCAAAAAATCCGAATTTTTATTACGGAGGACAATTGAGTGCACCCGTATTCAAAGAGTTGGCTAATAAAGCAATAGCACACTATCTACGGGAACAAAAAGACACCAAAGCAACAAATGATACGTTGGATTATAACATCAAAAAACATGCAATGAATAATGAAATAGCCTCAATATGTAAAATGTTTAAAATAAAATCAGAACAAGATACAAAGCTATTTAGCGAATGGGTTTTTGCCAACGGAATCAAAACGGGCATTAGAAACAACGAGGCCTTTTTTAGTACAACTAACTTGCCTAATGTAGTTGGCATGAGCTTAAAAGACGCAGTATATCTGTTGGAACAAAAGGGATTTCAAGTGCGCATAAGTGGCACGGGACGCATACGCGAGCAATCTATAGATGCAGGAACTAGCGTCGCTCGAGGCACATTGATAACCCTGCAACTGAGCTAAATAAAAAACACTATTTTAATTAAAATACTACTCCTATCAAAACAAATTAGTAACTAAAAAGAATGCAATTAGCCACACTTATACAGCCACTACAACCCCTCGCTACGCAAGGAAGCATGTCTGTTGCCATAGAATGTATCACGTTCGATTCGCGGCAGGTGCAACCCAATACGTTGTATGTAGCACAAAAAGGTACTACTACTGACGGCCATTTGTATATCGATGCGGCTATCGCAAATGGAGCGATAGCAATAGTTGTAGAGTATATGCCGGCTCATATAATTGATGATATATCATATATAGTAGTCAAATCGACTACTGTAGCTTTGGGTATTTTGGCAGATGTTTTTTATCAATCGCCAAGCAAAAACCTCACTGTAATAGGCATCACAGGTACTAACGGCAAAACGACAGTAGCTACATTGTTATATCAATTAGCAATCAAATTAGGGTACAAAGCTGCCTTACTTTCTACAATTGAAAATAAAATTAACAATGAAACATATACCGCAACGCACACAACACCCGATGCCATAAGCCTTCAGCGATATTTTTTAGAAATGATTAAAAATGATTGTCAATTTTGTTTTATGGAAGTAAGCAGTCATGCCCTAGACCAAGGCAGGGTCGTAGGAGTGCATTTCAGTGGGGCTGGTTTTACAAACATCACACACGATCATTTGGATTATCACGGCACGTTTGATGCGTATATAAATGCAAAGAAAAAATTGTTCGATGGGCTAAGCAAAACGGCTTTTGCAGTGAGCAACAAAGACGACAAACGAGGTGCAGTGATGTTGCAAAATTGTAAGGCAAACAAAATAATGTATGCCATACATACCACTGCAGACCACACGGCGTGTATCATTGAAAATACTTTTGAAGGGTTGATGTTACGGGTTGATGCTATAGAAATGCACAGCGCTTTGGTGGGCGAATTCAATGCATATAACCTGTTATTGGTGTATGCAATTGCAATAGAATTAGGTTGGGAGCAATTGTCTGTACTTACTGCTATGAGTGCTTTGCAGCCCGCAAAAGGGCGTTTCCAGTTTGTGAAATCAACGGACAACATACTCGCAGTAGTTGATTATGCACACACCCCCGATGCCCTTCAAAAAATAATTATTACCCTTAATCAAATACGAACTAAAAACGAAAAACTAATAACTGTACTTGGTTGCGGAGGAGATAGAGACAAGCTGAAACGCCCTGAAATGGGACGTATAGCAGCTTTGGGAGCTGATAAAGTGGTTTTGACAAGCGACAATCCACGAACCGAAGATCCTCATACGATTTTGGAAGAGATTAACGGTGGCATCGATTTGGGGTTGCGTAGAAAAGTAACTATCATAGAAGACCGCAAACAGGCTATACACGCGGCTTGTAGCATGGCAAGTGCTGGCGATATAATTTTGATAGCAGGCAAAGGACACGAAACATATCAAGAAGTAAGGGGAATAAAACATCCTTTTGATGATTTTAAAATAGTAACCGAGCGTTTGAATTAACACCTATGATATACCAATTAGTTAAATATTTTAATCAACAAGGCTTGCATTTTGCAGGTGAAAATCTCTTTCGATTCATTTCGTTTAGAGCTGCTCTAGCTATGATTATCAGCCTAATAGTTACTATATTTATTGGTAAAGCGATTATAGATTATTTGCGTAAACTACAAATAGGGGAGGATATACGTGAGCTAGGGCTTCAGGGTCAAGCAGAGAAAAAAGGAACGCCTACTATGGGAGGTTTTATCATTATTATTGGCATACTCACTCCTGTATTGTTGCTATGCAATTTGGCAAATATTTACATCCAATTAATGATTTTTGTAACAATTGCTTTTACTGTTATTGGCTTCGTAGATGATTATTTAAAAAAGTTTAAAAAAAATAAAGAAGGACTAGCCGGCAAGTGGAAAATAGCTGGTCAAACATTAATAGGATTGATAGTAGGAGTGGTGCTATATGCGCATCCGAGTGTGATTATCAAGCGAGAATTAGTGAACACAATGAGCATCGAAAGCAGTGATAATATTACCGAAAAGATACATATGGATAAAAATATTTCTGCCAGTTTTGTAGATGCCAAAGTGCCGGTTACTACCATACCTTTTGTTAAATCACACGAGTTGAATTATGCAAAATTATTGAGTTTTATTACTGATGATTATGAAAAATATGCTTGGATTATATTTATCCCTATTGTGATTTTTATTTTGACCGCAGTCAGCAACGGTGCTAACATCACTGACGGTATTGACGGGTTGGCTGCAGGCACGAGTGCTGTGATATCGATAGTACTATTAATTTTCGCATATATTTCGGGTAATATTTTGTTTGCTAAGTACCTCAACGTAATGTACATACCGATGACGGGTGAGCTCGTAGTGTACGCTGCAGCCCTAGTTGGAGCCTGCATAGGCTTCATTTGGTACAACGCATATCCAGCTCAAGTGTTCATGGGCGATACAGGTTCTCTCGCCCTGGGAGGCATCATCGGTACTATGTCTGTTATACTTCGAAAGGAACTGTTGTTACCCATATTTTGTGGAATTTTCTTTGTAGAAAGTATATCTGTTATACTTCAAGTAGCCTATTTCAAATATACGAAACGCAAGTTTGGAGAGGGTCGCAGGATATTTCTTATGTCGCCTCTGCATCATCATTATCAAAAAAAAGGGATGCACGAAAGTAAAATTGTTATGCGTTTTATCATCGTAGGATTATTGCTTGCGTTACTTTCATTACTCACTTTAAAACTAAGATAATGAAAAAGTGGGTCATATTAGGAGCGGGTGAAAGTGGCGTTGGAGCTGCTTTGTTAGGTGCTAAATTAGGGTACCAAGTATGGGTGAGCGATGCCGGAACTATTGCTGATAAGTACAAGGCAGAGCTGGTCGAAAACAATATTGCTTTTGAACAAAACGGTCATACAGAAGCTAAACTACTAGCGGCAGACGAAGTAATCAAAAGCCCCGGCATAGCGGATACTATTGATATTATAAAAAAAATTAAACAAAATAATATCCCAATAATAAGCGAAATAGAAGCGGCCTCTCGCTACACGAATGCACGAATAATTGCGATAACGGGCTCTAACGGCAAAACCACTACCACCGCTCTCATACATCATACATTGTTGCTAGGAGGCATCGACGCTGGTTTGGGAGGCAATATAGGGTTCAGTTTTGCACGCATGGTTGCCACACAAAATCACGCTTGTTATGTGTTAGAAGTTTCGAGTTTTCAATTAGACGGCTGCTTCACATTCAAGCCGCATATTGCCGTTTTGACAAATATCACCCCCGATCATTTAGATAGATATGAGTATCAATATGAAAATTATGCTGCCTCTAAATTTAGAATTACTCAAAATCAAACGGCAGAAGACTATTTTATTTATAATTACGACGATCCCGATACTCAAAAGTTTATACAAAAAGTTGCTATCAAAGCAACTGTATTGCCATTTTCATTACAGATTCAACTGCCGCAAGGTGGGTACTATAACAACCAAAAAATTACTATTCAATCGCCCTTACAAAATAACGAAATAATGATAAACAACTCCCAATTGGTTGGCTTGCACAATCAGCAAAACTCACTCGCAGCAGCTATTACAGCTAATGTTATGCAATTGAGAAATGAAAAAATAAAAGAGTCTTTTGAGACTATGAAAGGCATAGAACACCGTATGGAGTTTGTTGCTAAAATAGGAGGTATCGACTTCATCAACGACTCAAAAGCGACGAACGTCAATTCGGTTTGGTATGCCCTCGAAAATGCTAGTAAAAAAGTGATTTGGATCGTCGGTGGACAGGACAAAGGCAACGAATACGACGCCCTCTTTCAGCTTGTAAAAGATAAGGTCAAGGCAATAGTATGTTTGGGGCTTGATAATCGAAAGATAGACGAAGCGTTTTCACATTATGTTGATGCAATAGTACACACTACGAACATGAAAGATTGTGTGGAAATGGCGTATCGCATGGCTCGTAGCAATGAAATAGTATTGCTTTCGCCCGGGTGTGCGTCTTTTGATTTATTTAAAAATTATGAAGACAGAGGCCGACAATTCAAAAACTGCATCCGTTTATTATAATATAAAGTTGAATTTTTTAATAATACCACCACCACAAAGTATTCAAAGTGATAACCCTATTTTTTAAAAATATAAAAGGTGATAAGTTCATCTGGCTCATAGTCATATTCCTTTCTATGATATCATTTGCGGCAGTCTATTCGTCGTCAGGCATCTTGGCTATTCGCAATGGCAACGATGCTTCGTATTATATGTTCAAGCATACTTTATATATTTTTATGGGGATAGGGTGTATTTTTTTAACACAAAGAATTAACTATAAACATTATGCAAACATAGCTAGAATAGGCTTTTGGTGCGGCATACCCTTGTTGTTATATACGTTGTTTTTTGGTGCGACTGTCAATGATGCAAGCCGATGGGTGCGCATACCAATTATAGGTATTCAGTTTCAAAGTAGTGATGTTGCCAAGTTAATATTAATCATGTATATGGCGAGAATTTTAAGTTTGATGCAAGACAAAATTAGTAGTTTCAAAGATGCTTTTATTCCTGCTTGCTTTCCAATCGTTTTGTATTGTTGTTTGATATTGCCAGAAAATTTTTCAACAGCGGCACTTATAGGATTGGTTTGTGTTATACTTATGTTTTTAGGTGGCATCGATTGGAAACAACTACTAATGGTAGGCACCTCAGGCGTTGTTATTATAGTTTTTTTGTTTCTAATGGCAGTAAAATTAGAATTAAATATAGGACGTCTGCAAACATGGAAAAACAGGATAGAAGCATTTAGTAATGCTGATATTGACAAGCTAGTGGGCAACAAAAGTTCCGAAACGGAAGTGCTTGTTCCTTATAATATGTATAATATTGAACAAGCCGATTATGCACAAATAGCAGTCGCAACGGCAGGTTTGGTTGGGCTAGGCCCCGGCAATAGTGTACAACGCAATTTTCTACCGCATCCATATTCAGATTTTATTTATGCTATAATAGTAGAAGAATACGGCTGGCCCGGTGCCCTTTTTGTTTTGCTTTTGTATCTCGCATTATTGTACAGAGGCATTAAAATTGTATTGAACACAAAAGGAAAATTTGGAGCACTCTTAGCAGGCGGATTGACGATAATGCTTGTTTTGCAAGCCTTTGTTCACATGGCCGTCAATGTGCACCTGTTTCCTACCACAGGCCAAACTTTACCCTTGATAAGCATGGGAGGCACTTCGATTTTGTT
>JAYVJZ010000182.1:0-15240 GCA_043768865.1 Sphingobacteriales bacterium | reverse complement strand
GGTAGAATATAGAGGTTGCGTAGGCTGCGTAGGCAGTTTAGGTTGTGTTGTTTAGATGCCTTTTTTTACTTATGCTGGTGATAATTGTGTTGGTTGGTTGGTTGTTGTGTTGATTTTTTGGTTGTGAATCAGAGTATTGTGTCTTCGACAATACTTCGTTTTGTGAGGTAATCGGTGGTGTAATGCAGGCCTCGGCTTTCGTGTCTGACGGCGGCTGAGCGTGTGATTAAATAGCCTATCGTGATGAGGTTGCGCAGCTCGCAGAGTTGTGGGCTGATGCGTGTGGTTGCGTAGAGGGATTCTATCTCTTGGTGCAACAGAAATAGCCGATTGAGTGCGCGTTTGAGGCGTATGTCGCTGCGTACGATGCCTACGTAGGTGGTCATTATTTCTTTTAGTTCTTTGAGGGATTGTGTGATGAGCACCATCTCTTTGGGGTCGGTGGTACCTTCGGCATCCCAGGCTGGCAGATTGGCTTCTAACTCAATGTTATCGATGATTTCGGCTGTTTTCAAATAGGCTCGATGTGAGAATACTATTGCTTCGAGTAGTGAGTTAGAGGCTAGCCTGTTGGCTCCGTGTAGGCCTGTGCTGGCACATTCGCCTGTGGCGAAGAGGTGCTGTATGGAGGTTTGCCCGTGTTGGTTGGTTAAAATACCTCCGCAGATATAATGTGCTGCGGGCACCACTGGTATTGATTTTTGGGTAAAATCGATTCCGATTTTGAGGCATTTAGCATAGATATTGGGGAAGTGTTCGATTGCTTTTTTGGGGTCTATTTTAGTAGTGTCAAGCAGTACGTGTTCGTCGCCACTGCGTTTGAGTTCATTATCTATGGCTCGGGCTACGATGTCGCGTGGGGCTAACGACCCTCTTTGGTCGTAGTTTTTCATAAAGTATTCTCCTGCTTTGTTGCATAATTCGGCACCTTCACCTCTCATGGCTTCGGTTATTAAAAAGGCTGGGTTTTCGTTGGTTTGGTAGAGTGCTGTTGGGTGAAATTGTACCATTTCCATGTTGCGTACTCTGCCTTTGGCTCGATAGAGCATGGCAATGCCGTCGCCTGTTGCGATGGTTGGGTTGGTGGTATTTTTATATACTTGCCCTACGCCTCCCGTTGCCAAAAGCGTTATTTTGGCGGCTACTTTTTCGATTTTGTTGGTTGCTCGGTTTAGGACATAAACTCCGAAGCAATGTATATCTTCGGTTACTCTTGTGATTGTTTTGCCTAGGTGGTGTTCGGTTATTAGATCTATTACAAAATAGTGTGTTAAAAAATTAACGTTGGATAGGGCTTTGACTTTGGCTAAGAGGGCACGTTCTATTTCAGCTCCTGTGGCGTCTTTGTGGTACAACACTCGGTGCTCGCTGTGCCCACCTTCTTTGCCTTGGAGCAGCTGCCCTTGCTCGTCTTTATCGAAATGTGCACCCCATTGTATCATTTCTTTTACCCGCTCGCTGCCTTCTTTTATTACGTTATCGACGATGGTTTGGTTGCACAATCCGTCGCCAGCTATGAGTGTATCTTTTATGTGTTTGTCAAATGAATCGTTCAAGAAGTCAGTAACTACGGCTATTCCCCCTTGGGCGTATTTGGTGTTTGTTTCGTCTTCTTGCGACTTGGTGATGACTATTATTTTTTTGTTTGGGAATCGTTGAGCACATTTTAATGTATAGGAAAGCCCTGCGATACCTGTGCCTATTATTAATATATCGGTTGAGTGCATTTGGGGGTAATTGTAGTGTGTTGTGGTTATATAAAAAGATTGCTGCTGTGTGGCAAAATTAAACCAAAAGCATGGGTAAAGTTAGCGTACTGCATTGTGTAATAAAATTAACTTTTTTGCTATTTTATAAAATACACTTCATTTTTTTTGGATATACTGTTTTTTAATTATAATTTCATACCCTAATAAATATCTCAACTTTTCTAATACTTTTTAGCATGAAAATATTATCAATCAACACCCTAAATGGCCCTAATATTTGGAGTATCCGTCGTAAAAAATTAATTCAGATACGGCTTGATTTGGAGGAAATGGAACAGCGTCCTACCGATAAAATAGAAGGGTTTTTAGAACGGTTGGAGGCACTGTTGCCGAGCATGTATAGCCACCGGTGTAGCGAAGGCAAGCCGGGCGGTTTTTTTGAGCGTGTAAAGCGTGGCACATGGATGGGGCACGTTATAGAGCATATTGCTTTAGAGATACAGACCTTGGCAGGCATGGAGACTGGCTTTGGGCGTACTCGCGAGACTCAAACATCGGGTATTTATAATGTAGTATTTAGTTATCATGAGGAAAAAGTAGGGCAATATGCTGCCGAAGCATCGGTGCGTTTGGCTGAGGCTTTGATCAACAATGAGCCTTATGATTTAGAGAAAGACATATTGGCGATGCGTGTGATACGAGAAGAAGAGCGCCTTGGTCCCTCGACAGGCAGCGTGGTTGATGAGGCTATAGCACGCGATATACCTTGGATACGGCTCAATAGGCAGAGCCTAGTGCAATTGGGGTATGGGGTGAATCAACGAAGAATACGTGCTACTATGACGCAAAACACATCTAACATAGCCGTTGAGATAGCCTGCGACAAAGAAGAAACGAAGCAATTGTTAGAGATGAATGCAGTACCTGTGGCGAAAGGCGACATTGTGCGTAGCGAAGAGGGATTGCTCAAAGCTATTGAACGTATTGGGTTTCCTATAGTTTTGAAACCTATAAATGGGAATCATGGCAAAGGGGCAACTATTAATGTTACTACTATTGAAGATGCAAAAGTCGCATTAGAATTTGCTCAAAAATATGCACGTGGCGTGGTGGTTGAGCGGTTTATTACGGGTTTTGATTTTAGGGCTTTGGTGATTGATAATGTATTTGTAGCTGCTGCGTGGCGGGTGCCTGCTAATGTTGTAGGTAATGGTATTGACAACTTACAACAACTAGTAGATAAGGTGAACAGCGACCCACGTAGGGGCTACGGGCATGAAAAAGTATTAACCGAAATCACTATTGATCATCATACGTTAGCTATTTTATCTAAAATAAATATGACCTTAGCTAGTGTGCCTGCACAAGATGAAATAGTATATTTGAAATCTACTGCCAACCTAAGCACAGGCGGCACCTCGCGCGATGTTACTGATATGGTTCACCCTGAAAATATATTTTTGTTTGAGCGTATCTCTCGTGTGATAGGATTGGATATATGTGGGGTGGATATTATGGCCGAAAATCTAACAGAACCTTTATCAAAAAACGGCGGAGTGATATTGGAGGTTAATGCGGCACCAGGTTTTCGAATGCACCTCGCTCCTACCGAAGGTTTGCCACGCAACGTAGCAGCACCCGTTATTGATATGTTATACCCACTAGGTACGCAATGTCGTATTCCAATTATCGCCGTTACGGGTACGAATGGCAAAACTACAACCACCCGCATGATTGCGCATATCGTTAAGAACAACGGTTATCGTGTTGGGTTCACAACTAGCGACGGCATCTATGTACAAAACACGATGCTCGAAAAAGGCGATTGCACAGGCCCTCGGAGCACAGAGTTTATTTTAAAAGACCCGACGGTAGAGTTTGCCGTGCTCGAGTGCGCTCGTGGTGGAATATTACGCAGTGGATTGGGTTTCAGCCGCAGCGACATTGGCATTATTACTAATATACAAGAAGATCATTTGGGTATCAGTGATATAAATAATTTAGAAGACCTCGCACGAGTGAAACGAGTAGTGATCGATAGTGTCAAAAAAGAAGGGTGGGCTATCCTCAATGCTGACGATGAATGGTGTGTGAAAATAGCCGAACAGACCTACTGCAACGTCGCTTTTTTTTCTATGAATGAGAACAATCCAGTAATCATAGAACACAGCAAAAAAAACGGTATAAGTGCATTGTACGAAAGTGGATATGTAACTATCAAAAAAGGAGACTGGAAAATGCGCATAGAAAAAGCAACACATTTTCCAATCACAATGGGAGGAAAAGCAACATTCAACATCGCTAACTGCCTCGCAGCATCACTTGCATCTTACTTACAGGGTTTTAAATTGCAAGATATTAAGTTATCACTCGAAACATTTTTGCCCTCAGCCGCGCAGACCCCGGGTCGTATGAATATCTTTGAATTTAAAGATTTTAAAGTGATGATCGATTTTGCACATAACCCGTCGGGCTACAGAGCTGTTAAAGAATTTATCACCAAAGTAGATGCTGTTCACAAAGTAGGTATCATAGCCGGTGTCGGCGACCGCCGAGACCAAGACATACGTGATTGCGCTGCAATAGCCGCTCAGATGTTTGATCATATTATTATCAGACAAGAAAAACACCTGCGTGGTCGCACCGAGGACGAGATTATTAATTTAATCATCGAAGGTATGCATAGCATCAACCCAAACATTAGCTATGAAGTGATTCCAAAAGAACGAGAAGCCATAAAACACGCTATCAGCCATGCTCAGCCCGGCTCATTTATAGTTGCGTTGAGCGACGTGATAACGGGTGCTATTGAGATTGTGCAGACCTACCTCGACAGAGAACAAGAATCGCACAATTTGTAATATATACCTTGTTTTTGCACTTTATGAATCGATTTAATCAATTAAAACTTGTATTCAATCAGTCAAAGTAGTTATATTTTGTTACTAAAAATAAACCAAAATACACGCATAGATAAGGTTCGATCACTTAGTAGAATATCATTAGATTAGCATCATCAATTTTAAAAACATAACAACAGCCCACCAAGGCAACAGTACCCCATGAGCAAGTGGCGATGAGTTGATTCTGTATAAAATTAACCAATCCTAACGCCTAACCAAAGCGAAATCTAACGCTGACTGTCATTGTCAATCAGTAAGAATAATTAAAACAACATCAAAAAAAATGAAATGGATACTACTTCTTTTTGTGCTTTTTGCAATGGCTATTATTGCTCTTACACACATCTACATAAAGGGTAAACAACGAGCCAATAAGCACAACAGATCGGCTAGGCATTATGGTATCAACGCGAGACTGCCCGACATTCACGGTGGTATAGGTATCGATGTTAGCCGATATCAAAGGAATATTAACTGGAATATGGTGCGTACGATGAACATAAAAGGCGACCAATTAACCTTTGCTATTATCAAAGCCACCGAAGGTGATCAATTGGTAGATGTTAATTATAATTATAATTTCTCTGAGGCCAAACGGGTTGGTTTGTTACGAGGGGCGTATCACTACTTTCAACCCAACATATTGGTATCGCAACAGCTAAAACACATTACACAAAACATTGAACTACAAGCGGGCGACCTAGCTTTGGTGCTTGATATTGAAGAACAATATGAAAACAAAAATCAATTTGAAGTAGATGTGTTGTGGTTGTTACAAAAACTAGAACAACATTACGGTAAATCACCAATTATCTATGCGAGTGCTCACTTTCACCGAACGCATTTAGCATTTTTGCCAAAAAAATATCCCTTTTGGGTAGCCCATTATCATGCCAGAAAGCCTGCAGCGGTTGAGCCGTGGTCTATATGGCAGCTCAGCGACAACGGCCGCATAGATGGCATATCAACTGCGGTAGATATTAATGTTTTAAATGAAAATATAAACGTAAGCGAATTGCTTATTCAATAAATCAATTTATTGTATTAGTTCGTAATAACTTCAGCACATAACACTTTGCTATATTTTTTAGTATCAAACTATTCGGTTGAGTATTTATCTTTTGGGGTTTAAAAGCCATTGTAAGAAACCTAAAAGATTTTGCAAATCCTATTATCTTGTTTGTTTACGTTTTTATGATTTTTATTGTTTTTATTAAACTATAGATTTGCTTTTGGTTGATTGGCTTGGTCTGCGTAAATATGCAACGGCCGTGTCTTTGCGATACCCCTCTTAGTCTATTTTGGCAATTATACAGACTTGTTCAATACCATTTATGATTTCAAAGTATCACATCTACGTTATGTGTCATTGCGCTTTTGAGTCGAACACCTGCATAATACGCTTTGTTTTGTTGCAAAAATAACAACAAAGCATCTCATAAATTGTTCTATTTTTAAAAGTCGTTTATTTTCAAAATACACTAGACTATTTCAAATTTTATTAGCTAAAACTACAAAAAAAACCTACCAAAAATCAATTTTGATAGGTTGTATTATTATTTATCGCATAGTAATCTTAATCGAAATGCAAGTCCAAGTTCAGCCCTCTCAACTCATGCACCAATACATTGAATGATTCTGGCACGCTAGGTTTAGGTAAGTTATCCCCTTTTACTATTGCCTCGTAGGCTTTTGCTCTACCGAATATATCGTCTGATTTTAGGGTTAATAATTCTTGCAATATATTCGCTGCACCGTAAGCCTCTATAGCCCACACTTCCATCTCACCAAAGCGCTGTCCACCAAACTGTGCCTTACCTCCGAGTGGTTGTTGCGTAATGAGTGAGTAGGGTCCGATAGAACGGGCGTGCATTTTGTCGTCCACCATGTGCGAAAGTTTAATCATATACACAACACCGACTGTGGTTTTTTGGTCAAATCGCTCGCCAGTTTCGCCGTCGTACAGGTATTGTGAACCAAACATCTTCATGCCTGCTTCTTCGCATAGCCCTTCTATCTCGCTTAGGTTAGCCCCGTCGAATATAGGAGTGGCAAACTTTTTGCCTAACTTCATGCCTGCATAGCCTAGCACGGCTTCGTATATTTGACCGATGTTCATACGTGAGGGTACGCCAAGAGGATTCAATACAATATCGACAGGCGTGCCATCTTCCATAAACGGCATATCCTCATCACGCACAATACGAGCCACGATACCCTTGTTGCCATGTCGTCCTGCCATCTTGTCGCCCACTTTCAACTTTCTTTTTTTGGCAATGAACACTTTCGCTAATTTTAATACCCCGTTTGGCAATTCATCTCCTACCGATATATTAAACTTGTCGCGCTTATACCGCCCACGTTCTTCGTTTGTTTTGATGGAATAATTGTGCAACAACACTTTCACACTGTCATTCAACTCTTCATCACCTGTCCAATGCAACGGATCTATGTTCTCAATCACTAGACTTTCTACTAATTTTTGAGTAAATTTAGTACCCTTTGATACTAATTCTTCTTTAAACAAATTGTTGATGCCTTTAGACATTTTACCGTTTAGGAGTACCAAAAGTTTTTCATTGAGTATTATCCTCAGCGCTTTCAGGCTTTTGTCATGATCTTTGTCTAACACTTCTATTGCTGCTTTTTCACGTGTTTTAAAAGTTTTGTCTTTTTTGGCACGTTCAAAAAGTTTGGTTTCAATCACCACACCTTCTATCGACGGTGAGGCTTTCAATGAAGCATCTTTCACATCGCCTGCTTTGTCGCCAAATATGGCACGCAATAATTTTTCTTCCGGTGTTGGATCTGTTTCTCCTTTTGGCGTTATTTTACCCACCAATATATCGCCCTCTTTTACGGTTGCCCCTATGCGAATAATTCCGTTTTTGTCAAGGTCTTTAGTGGCCTCTTCGCTTACGTTAGGTATATCAGCTGTTAGCTCCTCTTCACCTAGTTTCGTATCACGTACTTGCAACTCGAACTCCTCAATCTGTATGCTTGAAAATATATCTTCACGCACCACACGCTCGCTTATAACTATAGCATCTTCAAAGTTATACCCTTTCCAAGGCATATAGGCTACTTTTAGATTTCTACCAAGAGCCAATTCACCTTTGTCGGTGGCAAAACCTTCACATAATATTTGACCTTTTTTTACCTTTTCGCCCTTGCGTACGAGTGGTTTTAGGTTAATACACGTACTTTGATTTGTCTTTTGGAATTTCGTTAAAGCATACGTAACCATCTCATCTTCAAAGCTAAGAAGAAAATCTTTTTCGCTTTTGTTATATTTAATAATAATTTTAGTAGCATCTACATATTGCACCGTTCCGTCCTCTTCTGCATTCAAAAGCAAATTACTATCTTCAGCTATTTTTTTCTCTAATCCTGTACCAACTATTGGCGCCTCGGGCTTAATCAAAGGCACAGCTTGACGCTGCATATTAGAACCCATCAAAGCACGGTTCGCATCATCGTGTTCTAAAAACGGAATCAACGATGCAGACACTCCCACGATTTGGTTTGGTGCAACGTCCATGTAAGTGATTTCCTTAATTTCTTCACCTGTTCTAACTAAAAATTCACCCTGATCTCTACTACTTACACGCTCTGCAGTGATATTTCCTTTCGCATCAATAGGGATTTTACTTTGTGCAATCTCTACCGCATCTTCATCTTCAGCAGTCAAATATTTCACATTATTATACTCTACTTTGCCTTTAGACACATGTCTGTATGGAGTTTCAATAAAACCCATTTTGTTTATTTTTGCATGAACACACAAGGTAGATATGAGTCCAATATTAGGTCCTTCGGGGGTCTCGATAGTACACAATCGACCGTAGTGTGAATAATGCACATCTCGCACCTCAAACCCAGCTCGCTCACGCGACAAACCGCCGGGCCCGAGCGCTGATATACGACGCTTGTGGGTTATCTCTGCCAATGGATTGGTCTGATCTAAGAACTGCGACAATTGCGAAGTTCCAAAAAAGGAATTAATCACGCTCGACAACGAACGAGCATTGATCAAATCAACAGGCGTAAATACTTCATTGTCTCGCACATTCATACGCTCTCGTATTGTACGTGACATACGGGAAAGTCCCACACCAAATTGTGCATATAGTTGCTCCCCTACCGTGCGGACGCGACGGTTGCTCAGGTGGTCAATGTCATCAATCTCAGCCTTTGCATTGCACAATTGAACTAAATATTTCACTATGCAAATAATATCCTCTTTCGTTAAAATCTTTGTATCAATTGGGGTTTTTAAATTCAACTTTCGGTTAATTTTATAACGCCCTACTTCTCCTAAATCATATCGCTTATCACTGAAAAATAACTTGTCAATAATACCACGTGCAGTTTCATTATCAGGTGCATCTGTACCTCTCAATTGACGATATATCAATTGCACAGCCTCTAACTCTGAGTTAGACGAGTCTTTTTGAAGTGTATTGTAAATAATTGAGAAGTCAGCATTAACATCTTCATTTTGCAATATTATAGATTTGATGCCTAGTTCCCCTATTAAATCAATATTTTTTTCGGTTAATATTGTATCACGTTCTAGTATGACTTCATTACGCTCAACGTTGACTACCTCTCCTGTGTCCTCGTCAGTGAAATCTTCATTCCAAGTCCGCAACACACGAGCAGCTAATTTTTTACCTAAACTATCTTTGAGCGATTGTTTCGTTAATTTAACTTCATGTGCAAGACCAAATAGCTCAAGTATCGCTCTATCGCTTTCGTAGCCCAATGAACGCAATAATGTTGTAACCGGAAATTTTTTCTTACGGTCAATATAAGCGTACATAACATTGTTGATGTCTGTTGCGAACTCCATCCAAGCACCTTTGAACGGTATAACCCTTGCAGAGTAAATTTTGGTGCCGTTAGGGTGGTAGCTTTGACCAAAAAACACACCCGGCGAACGGTGCAACTGTGATACCACTACTCGCTCAGCTCCGTTGATTACAAAAGTACCACGTGGAGTCATGTAGGGTATATTACCTAAAAATACATCTTGTACTATCGTTTTGAAATCTATATGCTCTTTGTCATTGCAAGACAAACGCAACTTAGCTTTTAAGGGGACACTGTAAGTTAGACCACGTTCTATACATTCAGGTATTGTATATCGTGGTGGATCAACATAATAATCCAAAAATTCAAGTAAGAAAATATTCCGTGAATCATTGATTGGGAATGTTTCAGCGAACACTCTAAACAATCCTTCTTTACCTCTTTTGTCGGGAGTAGTTTCTAATTGAAAAAACTCTTTGAATGATTGCACCTGTATGTCCAATAAGCCTGGGGCTTCATTAAACAAAGGAATTTTTCCAAAATTCTGTCTTGCTATAACGGGTATTTTAGACATAGTATGTAGTATTTTATTTTTTGAGCGTGTCGAGTTATCTCCTGTTTATTCCAATATAGTTGTCTGTGAATCAAGTAAAGTAAAACTACTTTACTAACTCATGTAATCTTAAATTTATAGTTAGCTTTTTTGTCAAGTGGGCTAATCACTTATAAATCAGTACGCAAAGGCAGCTATATAAAATAACTTCAAAAACAATATATGCTTAATCCCTAATAGCATAAACAACGTTGTTGAACGTTGCTTATGCTTAGGTAATTAAATTTCGATTTGGTGTAAGATGAAGGATAAAGTTAGTATTACTTCACTTCAACATCTGCACCTGCTTCTTTTAACTTAGCAGCTAATTCGTCAGCTTCAGCTCTTGACACACCTTCTTTCACTGCTTTAGGTGCTGTATCAACAAGGTCTTTAGATTCTTTCAATCCAAGTCCTGTAAGGTCTTTAACTATTTTAACAACGTTAAGCTTGTTAGGACCGCCAGCTTTTAATATTACATCAAAAGCGGTTTTTTCAGCGGGTGCTTCAGCGGCACCACCACCTGCCATCATTACAGGAGCAGCAGCAGCGGGTTCGATACCATACTCGTCTTTTAGTATTGTTGCGAGTTCGTTTACTTCTTTCACCGTTAGGTTTACAAGTTGTTCTGCAAATTGTTTTAAATCAGCCATTTTTAATAGTTTATAGTGTTAATGAAAATATTTTAGTTACGTTTTGGTTCAATAAAAACAACTCCTTTTCACTGAGTGGAAGCCGGCTCAAAGAGTTGGTACACAGCATCATTACCTGAGTATTAACGCTCTGATAAGGTTTTGAGTATTCCAGCTAATTTGTTGCCCCCGCCTTTAAGTCCGCTAATTACATTCTTAGCAGGCGATTGTAACAAGCTAACAATCTCGCCAATCAACTCATTTTTAGATTTCAACGCTACTAGTACATCTAGTTGTGTGTCGCCTAAATAAATATCACTATCTATCCATGCGGCTTTCAGAGATGGTTTCGCGTCTTTTTTACGGAAATCTTTGATTAACTTCGCTGGTGCATTCGACACATCCGAGAAGAATAATGCCGTTGGCCCATGCAAAGCTGTTTCTAATTCATCCATTGCATAATTGTTGGCGGCAAGTGCTTTGCGAACTAGGGTATTCTTAGCCACTTTCATGGTTATACCTTGTTCAAAACACTTACGGCGCAATTGATTTACCCTTTCAACGGTTAGTGTTGAAGCGTCAGCAATATAAAAAAACTGAGCATCGCCTAACTGTTGGGTAAGGGTTGCAATTTCAAGGGTTTTTTCGCTTTTTGTCATTTTTTATTTATCTTAAAAAAGTTTACTAATTGGGTGATGATAATCGACTATATACCGACTACCGATTTTGTATCTATGTTGATACTAGGACTCATCGTGCTAGCCATATAAATACTTTTGAAATATATTCCTTTTGCACTAGACGGCTTCAGCTTCGATAGTGTTACTATAAACTCATTCGCATTTTCTTGTAGTTGTTGAGCACTAAACCCAACTCTACCAATCGTTGAATGTATAATACCGAACTTATCAACTTTGAACGCTATTTTCCCTTTTTTGACTTCGCTTACTGCATTAGCAACATCGTTAGATACTGTACCTACCTTCGGGTTGGGCATAAGATTACGAGGTCCTAATACCTTACCTAACTTACCAATCTTTGGCATCACAGAGGGCGTAGCTATAATAACATCGACATCTGTCCAACCTTTTTCAATTTTTGCTATGTAATCGTCCAATCCTACAAAGTCTGCACCTGCTGCTGTAGCCTCGGCTTCTTTGTCAGGGGTACAAAGCACTAATACAGATTTGGTTTTACCAATGCCATTCGGCAACGATACAGTACCTCTAATAGCCTGATCTGCCTTACGTGGATCTACTCCTAAGCGTATGTGCAAATCAACTGATGCATTAAACTTAGCTGTGTTTACTTCTTTGATTAACTTAGAAGCATCTGTGAGTGGATACAATTTGGAGGCAATTACTTTGCCTGCTACAGCTTTCCTTTTTTTTGTGAGTTTCATTTTTTAAAAATTTTAGACATGCAATCGAAACTTTTTTTGTTTCTCTGTCGGTTATATAGTTATGCTATTTTAATCAACTTATTTATGCCCACGGTGCCGTACCCGATACATTCAAGCCCATTGAACGTGCAGTTCCGGCTATCATTTTCATGGCTGCTTCTATGGTATTACAATTTAGATCCGGCATCTTCTCTGCTGCAATTTTTTCTACCTGTTCCCAAGTTACGCTGCCAATCTTTTTTCTGTTAGGCTCGGCACTTCCATTTTTCAATTTCACTGCATCTAACAAAAGTATTGCTGCGGGTGGAGTTTTGATAATAAACTCAAACGATTTATCTGCAAAAACAGTTATAACCACTGGCAAAACCTTGCCGGGTTGCTCTTGTGTACGAGCATTGAATTGCTTGCAAAATTCCATTATATTTACGCCCTTAGCACCTAACGCAGGGCCTATAGGAGGTGCAGGATTGGCTTGATTGCCTTTGACCTGTAGTTTGATGTATGCGGTTATTTCTTTAGCCATAATATTTTATCTTCTTTTATTTTTGTTTATAATAAGCGTTTAGTGATGTTTGGCAAACCTATATTCTGTTTTTGTATCGAGTAAGTTGGAAGCACCTACATTTTCAACAAAACACTAATAAGTTTAAGTAGCCAATATTTCTTTGTTTTGCAAAGTTATTTAATTATGATTGTTTCTCTACTTGATAAAAATTCAACTCAACAGGTGTGCGTCTTCCAAAAATTTTCACTATCACTTTCAATTTCTTCTTATCGTCCATCACTTCTTCTATCGTACCATTGAAATCATTGAACGGTCCTTCTATAATTTTTACATTCTCTCCAACCAAAAAAGGCTCTGTAACTACTTCGCCAGTCTCTTCTACATCATCTACCTTGCCTAATATTCTATTGACTTCACTTTTGCGCAACGGTATCGGTTGGTTGTTATTGCCAAGAAAATTTATCACCCCACTTACCGATTTTATTGTCTGTATAATATCTCCGTTCATTTTCTTTTCATCCCCTTCTAGTAGCATATATCCTGGATAAAATACTCGTTCTTTAATTACTTTTTTACCTGCTTTGACCTTATATATTTTTTCTGTTGGTACGAGCACTTCAGTAACTATATGTCCCCAATTGCTACGCTGTACTTCAAGCTCAATATAACTTTTAATTTTAATTTCTTTACCAGAAATAACCCGCAACACATACCATTTTTTTTCTTCTGACATAATAACCTAATTTTTTTAAGTTGATTGTTTTGTAAGTGGTTAAGGGTTAGTTGAATAAACTATAATACAACTTCATAAACCCATTTGCGGTTTGGTCCATTAGTACTATCATCAAAGAAAAGACAACTATAAAAATACTAACAAGTATCGAACTCTCTTGTAGCTCTGCCCAAGAAGGCCACGACACTTTTGTCATTAGTTCTGCGTAGGAGTCTTTAAGGTATTGATTTATTTTTTCCATATTTTTAATTTGTTTTGCACGGGCACCTGGGCTCGAACCAAGATCAACGGTTTTGGAGACCGCTATTCTACCATTGAACTATGCCCGCTTGATTTGGTTACTATCTACGATACGTAAGGCGAGGAGCTAAAAGTGCCTCGCCTTAGTGAAATTTTCGGTATGTTAGAAAGAGTAGGTCTAAGTTACTTTAGTATCTCAGTTACTTGTCCCGCACCTACTGTTCTACCACCTTCACGTATTGCAAAACGTAACCCTTTTTCCATTGCTATTGGGTATATCAACTTTACAGTTATTGTAATGTTGTCACCCGGCATACACATTTCTGTGCCTGTTGGCAATTCAATCTCTCCTGTTACGTCAGTCGTACGGAAGTAAAACTGTGGACGGTATTTGTTGAAAAATGGCGTATGACGGCCACCTTCGTCTTTCGTTAATACATATATTTCTGCTTTGAAATCTGTGTGAGGTGTGATTGAGTTAGGCTTACACAATACCATACCTCGACGCACTTGCGTTTTGTCGATGCCACGTAACAACAACCCTACGTTGTCGCCCGCTTCACCACGGTCTAGTAACTTACGAAACATCTCAACACCTGTAACTGTTGATTTGATTGACTCCGTCTGCAAACCAACTATATCGATAATATCACCAACGTTAGTAACACCACGTTCGATACGTCCTGTTACAACTGTTCCACGTCCTGTGATTGACATAACGTCCTCTACTGACATCAAAAACGGTAAATCTACCAAACGTGGTGGAATTGGAATAAAAGTATCTACTGCTTCCATTAAATCTTCGATAGCCTTAACACCATCAGGATCACCGTTCAACCCTTTTAATGCAGAACCTTGTATTACCGGAGTGTTGTCGCCATCAAATTCATAAAAAGATAACAATTCACGCACTTCTATTTCTACAAGTTCTAAAAGCTCAGGGTCTTCAACTAAATCTACTTTATTCATAAAAACAACAATTTTTGGAACGCCAACTTGACGAGCCAAAAGTATGTGTTCACGTGTTTGAGGCATTGGACCATCTGTCGCAGCTACTACTAGTATAGCACCATCCATTTGAGCGGCACCTGTTACCATGTTCTTAACATAATCGGCGTGTCCCGGGCAATCAACGTGTGCATAGTGGCGATTTGCCGTTTGGTACTCTACGTGAGCAGTGTTAATGGTGATACCTCGTTCTTTTTCTTCTGGAGCAGCATCAATTGAATCATAAGACATCACTTTATTACTGCCATCTTCTGCTGCAAGAACTGTTGTAATTGCTGCAGTTAAAGTAGTTTTACCGTGGTCAACGTGACCGATTGTACCGATATTAAGATGCGGTTTCGATCTGTCAAAGGTTTCCTTAGCCATTGAATTATTTTTTTAAATTTTAAAATTTCGGAAATAGATTATTTATACAAAACCTGAAAAACAGGTAATTTATACACTTTAAAATACTAAAAGGATTCAATCCCATTCTCTTTCGAGCCGTTGATGGGAATTGAACCCGCGACCTCTTCCTTACCAAGGAAGTGCTCTACCACTGAGCTACAACGGCTAATGTATGAGTAGCTCTACGACTTATATTGATTTTACGATTCTCTTTTTGTTAAGGAGATTTACGATTAACGAGGTGAGTTGTTGCATCAGATACGGTAAAACGTAAATTAAAATCGTAAATCGTCAATGTAAGCTGAAGAGCGGAA